>NZ_JAVBNS010000045.1:0-83401 GCF_031551385.1 Anaerosporobacter sp. | reverse complement strand
TTGTTTTAGAGAACATTAACGAATGCGCTTTGAAAACATAACAAAGTTTTGCATCATAAACGTATATTACACAAGTATATCAACTAAGTTTAAATGAATAAATATTTCCCATTATTCATTTAAACAAGAAAATAAACCTTTCGACACCCGAATCCTAAACATTCACCCATTATAGCATACATAATTTCTTTTTCCTATTGATTTTTAAATTGCATTCGTGTAATATGTATATTACATCACATAGTTATCAATACTATGTATGAAGTTATTATTAAACTCAACATAAATTATGGAGGCGTTTTATTATGAATAAATTACATTTAAAAGATCCTGCTAGCGCACTTACTCATATCTTTGGATCAGCAATTGCGTTACTTATATCGATTCCACTATTAATACATCTAGCTGTAACAACTGACGGCCTACACACGGCATCACTTGCTATCTTTAGTTTCGGCTTAGTGCTTCTATATACAGCAAGTTCCCTGTACCATTCCATCAATGCCACAGAAGCAGTCAACCGTAGATTAAAAAAATTTGACCATATGAGCATTTCTGTTCTTATCGCAAGTACGTATACACCAATTTGTTTAATTGTTCTCGGTGGTCAAACTGGCCGAATATTATTCATTGTAATTTGGGCAATGGCGATTGGCGGTATGTGCTTAAAAGCTTTTTGGGTGTATTGTCCACGCTGGGTATCTTCTGTTATATATATTGCAATGGGTTGGATGTGTATCTTCACTTTTCCACAACTATTAGCTGGATTGTCTGGTCCCGCTTTTGGTTGGCTATTAGCAGGTGGAATTATCTATACTGTAGGTGGTGTTATCTATGCCTTAAAACTTCCTGTATTTAATAGTCTTCACAAAAACTTTAATTCGCACGATATATTTCATCTATTTTGCCTTGGCGGTAGCTTTTGTCACTTTATACTCATGTACTTCTATGTGGCCAAGTTGCCAGTTTCATAAATGTATTTTATTAAAGACAAACTTATATGCAAGTTTGTCTTTTTCCATATAAACACAGTATTTATCTATAATCCGACTAAAAGAAACAAGGAAAATCTACACAAACTAGTTCGAATGTCTCACTTGTCTTCATAATTTATGTGTAGTATATTATATAGTAAATACTGGATATTATATTTTTATTTCATTTATGGAGGTTATTATATGAAAACAAAACGTACTAAACTTTTATCACTCGTATTAGCATTTATGATTTGTCTAAGTCCTATATTTGCGAATACAAGCACTAGTAAGGCTGCTGACAAAGAATATGTTACTGCTTTAGAAGATGGTGGCACAGCAGTAGCTAATACAGAAATAATTTATGACTTTACAATTGACACAAACGCAAAGACATACTTTGATTTCTATGTTCCATCTTTAGTAAATTGTGATGTATCCATCTACACTAGCTCAGGAAATTTATATGATGATTTTTATCTATATACTTCCGAATGGTACTGGTATGACGACATTAGCGCATACTATGATGGTTACTACTTCACAGATTTCCCTGCAGGTGACTATAGTATAAAACTTACATTTGATGAGGATGTCGCATATGCAATTGATATCTACTCAGAAAAACCGATTGCAACAATAAGTAACAAAACTGCAACGTTATCTGTTGGATTTACTAAAACATTAAAAGTTGATAATGCAGGTGGAACGGTTACTTGGTCATCAAGTAAAGCAAGTGTTGCCTCTGTAAGTAGTAAAGGTGTTGTTACTGCTAAAAAAGCGGGAACTGCTACTATTACAGCCAAAACTCCAAGTGGTCAAAAATTAACATGTAAGGTAACCGTAAAAGCCAATACATACAAAGAAACAAAAAAAACAACAAGTAACTTATATTACGGAAGTTGTGGATTACAAGTATATAATGCTTCTTATGCATCAAATGGTGATTTAGTTTTAAAATGCAGATTTATTAATTACTCAGGATATAAAGTAACTGCTCTTAAAGATTTAAAAATAACATTTAAAACAGATGCCGGAAAAACAATTGGTACATATTCTGTAGGCTCAAAAAGTATGACTGTAGCTCACGGTTCGTCAAAAGATTTTACTGTAACAATTAAGAAATCAAAGTTAAAAATCAAGAAAGCCGATTTGCGTAATGCAACTTACTCTTATGATGGAACTTACCAATATTACCGTTACTACTAAAATTTAAAACAAATTAAACAAAAGGCAGAACTAGATTTTCATTAATCCAGTTCCGCCTTTCTTATATCCAATATAAATATTTGACATCAATACAAGCTTACAACATTATCTTCTATTACTTAGAAACCTTTATAGAATAGTTACCCGAAGCCTTCTTATCATCTTTGTAAACACGTATATAGTATGTTCCTTTTGGAAGTGATTTTGATGTATATGTTTCAAGTGATTTAGAACCTTCATAATCCGTGCTACTAATAGTAAATTTTACTGAACCACCGATACTAGCACTTGTTAATTCCACTTTTAAGTTACCAGATGAACAATTTCCCATTACCACAAGATTTAATTTTGTTGCTTTCGTCAAAGTGAATTTGTACCAATCTGATGTAGTTGTCTTATCTTCAGAAAGTATAACTCCTTTTTTCGCTTTTCCAATTGTTAATGTCTTCGCACTAGTTTTCTTTGCTCCACTACTTTCTGTAACTCCTGTCACTTTACATTTAATACGATATCCTTTTGATGACGTTCTTGCTTTAATGTAATATGTAGTCCCCTTCTTCACTGCAAAAACTGCTTTCTTGCTATAAGTAGAAGTCGGAGACGTATATACTTCATTTGATATTGCCTTTTTACTACTGTTACATAGTGTTATATTGTTCGAACCATAATCCTCAAAATGCTCTGTACTTACAGTAATATAACCTGTTTTCGTTGGTACATACTTGTAATAGATTTCTCTACTGTCATAGTTATACTTATCATAGTCATATCCATACGCTGTTGTATAAGTATTATCTTTCAATGTACGATTCGCACCGTTATACATCTGAGAAGTAAATCCGTATGTTCCTGGTGTTTTACATTTCACATAATAAGTACCTGCTTTTGAGAAATATGCATATCCAGAATTCCCATAAACACCTTCTGATATTTGATCTGAAGACGTAGATATATAAGCAATATTACCTGCTTGTACGGTACACGTCTCATCCGTATAAATACCAACATCTGTTGAAGCACTAACACTAGCTGCTACCGCATAATCCATATATCCCTTTGTTGTAATCTTAATTGGTATCACTTCATTTTCCATTGTAGTCTGGAACATATATGTTGCAACTTTCTCTCTGTTCGCCTCTGTACCTGTTGTCAATACTAGCGTTGCTAATTCTGTTACTTCTACATCTGAATCATCGTAGATTATTGCGGCCTGAGCATTTACTGGTGCTAAAACGCTTGTTACTAGTAATGCAAGCGCAAACACTAAGCTACACAATACTTTTTTTACTTTACTGTTCATAAATTGTAATCCCTCCTATATTTAATTATGGTAACAATAGACATATAAAATTACATATCTATTATTTAATATAACAAACCTTTTTTCCATTTGCAATAACCCAAATGGCATTATGGGTATTAATACCTATACCAAACACAAAAGCCATCGCATAAAGAATAATCCCTCTATGCGATGGCTAAACATATATATAAAGCAACCAACTAATCATGTATATTAACGATAGCAAAGAAAAACTTTTTAAGCTAGAATAATAACCAATCCTAACCATTGTGAATAAAAATCGGTTGCGTGTTGTCAATATGTATCAATTCAGCAATTACACATCGTGCAAACGCACTATATGAAATTGTGCACCCTCAGATTGAAGCTTCTATTCAACCGATTCCTTTGCTATAATAATAGTATACTCAATTTGCAATAATATGTGATTAGATTTAAGGATAAATATTTTGCATTTATAAATAAAGAATTATGGAGGCACTAACATGGAATTTTTAAAACTATTAGAATCGATTCGCACCCCTCTTCTTGATCGCTTATCTATTCTTTTAACTTTCTTTGGAGAAGAAGTAATTGTACTTGCTATTATTTGTTTTCTCTATTGGTGTTATAATAAGCGTCTCGCTTATGGAATTTGCTTTTCCTTTTTTGCTTCGGGATTACTTGTTCAGACGTTAAAGATTACATTTCGAATACCGCGACCATGGGTAAGGGACTCCTCCTTTATTGCCGTAAAGAAAGCGGTCACTACCGCTACTGGTTACTCTTTTCCTAGTGGGCACACGCAATGTGCAACCGCCCTTTATAGCACACTAGCATGGAATACGAAAAGAACACGCAATCGAGTGCTATGCTTTCTTATTATATTTTGTGTTATGTTCTCACGTATGTATCTTGGTGTGCATACGCCACTTGATGTCCTTGTGTCATTCAGCCTTACTTTAATACTTTCACTTGTAACAAACTATCTTGTTGCCCACTTTGAACTACTTGATAAAAACTATAAGAGAACTGCAATTGTTTTAAGTGTAATTTCCATTGCCATTGCTGCGTATTCTCTTATCTTATTACAACATTCTGTGATTGATGCCAAATATGCTGCTGATTGTTGTAAAGCTGCTGCTTCAGGTATCGGTTTTTCTATTGGTTGGTATATAGAATCCTGTTATATTCGCTTTTCTGAACAAACAACATATCCTTCAAGACAAGTTATCAAATTTCTAATTGGTATTGGAATAACGGTTTTGTTAAAAGTCGGCCTAAAAGCAATTCTAGGAGATTCTATTCCTGCCGATATGCTTCGCTATTTTATACTCGTACTATGGATTACCACTGCTTATCCTTATTTTTTGAAACGTTTTGAATCCAAACTATAAATAAAATTCAAAAAGAAAAAGACTATGATACGATTTTATTTCCTATCATAGTCTTTCCCTTTTTGATTTTCATTTAACGAAGTAACAGCATTGGATTAACAGTTTCTTCATCTCGTAATACTTCAAAGAATAGGTTTGTTCCCTCTTTTACATAGTATTTCGTAGGCTTTGCAACTGTTCCAATTATAGTTCCTTCTTCAATCGTTTGACCTTCTTCAACATTAAGTTTTTCATCCAACTGTCCGTAAATTACTTCATATCCATCTCCAATTGATATTGTAACCGTATTTCCTGTCTCTTCGTTATAAGAAATCTCAGATACAATTCCTTTTGCAGCATTAAGTACATCTTCTCCAACTTTCGCTTGGATAATAATCGCTGGATTACACTTAAATTGATCTAGTGTTTGAAAATATATTACGCTGCTCATACTATAATTCATAATAACATTACCATCAACTGGCCAAAGTAATCCTTCTTCCTCATCAAATGCTAAATTCGTAGCTTTACCACTTGTTGCAACGGCTTGTGTTTCATCTTCTTGTGGTTCTGTCACAACTTCATTCGAAGCGGTTTCTTTTACTTCTTCTGCATCTTGTACCTCTGCATCTCCTGTTAAGTCAGAAGGGATATCCACATCAATACCTGCTACATTCTGTTCATTAATTAAATTCGTATCCGCAACTTCTGTGTTTTGGATATCTTTAACCATATCTTCTGTTTGTGTGTTTGTTTCATTCAAGTCTACCACGTTATCTTTATTGTTACTAGTAAGCATACTTACATACACAATGCAGATAACGCAAAGTGCACATATACCAGTAAGTAAAGATATATAAAAGCCTTTGGCTTTTAGAAAGTCTGGAACATTCTTTTTCTTCACATTCATCACCTCTAGCAATATTCTCACCAAAAATGAAAGTTTTATACATTACGTTTCTCATTTTATTCTATATATTCTTTTACTTGCGTTTTCGTAAAATAATACTCTAAAATTTCATTGTATTTATACCCTTGTAACGCCATTAAATTCGCTCCATATTGACTAAGTCCAAGACCGTGACCTTTTCCCTTACATATAAATCGAAGGGAATCTTCGTATGTTTCAATATAAAAATTCGTACTATTTAATTCAAACAAACTGGCAAATACATCTCCACTTATATTTTCCTCTCCTAATTGAATTGATTTTATGTATCCGTCTTCGTCTCGCCGATCAATTACAATATCATCTAAGATGCTATCCTTTTCTATATTGCACTCCGGATAACTCTCTTTCAATTTTTCTATCACTGTCTCTTTAGGAATGCTACTAATCTTCATGTAATCATTACTCTGCACATCCCCCTTGCTTTCAACCGCACTCAAGTAGACAATATCTTCACCTATTGCATGTTTCGAACTTCTCGTCATCCCTACACTAACGGGATGAAAAAGAGGAATAATCAAACTATTGTTATATGTAATCACCATATTATTCGTATCTTCAATGGCTTTTGCTAGCTTCTTCTCATAACTTTGGGCATTCTCCTCCCCCCAACTGGCTTTAGCCGCTTCCATTGATTTATATTGCAAGCCAATATCTTCTGCCGTAAGCACATTACCGCTCTTCTTTTCCGCTATAACATAAACATAAGTGCGAAGAATTGTTGCCTGTGCCTTTAATGTTTCCATTTCATAATTAACAGGTATATCTGCCGCCATTGCCATCATAATATAGGTATCGAGAGAATATTCTTTATCCACTCCATTCTCTTCTACACTAATACGAATTGAATTACTTTGAGTTCTATTCGAATTGGAACGTTTACCCGATAGCAAATAGGTAATACCATATGGTATTAGTACTATAATGAGAAGTAGTAAGAGCAATTTATATATTTTATGTTTCATAACCTCTCCTTGCGAAAAGTCTCATAATACTATATGCAAAAATGGAAGTCCAAGTTCCCCAAAACACATTTTTTTAGCTGTTTATTTTTCCTTAATATCTTTTTTATGTTTGCTTTATGATTGTTCCACGAATTTTTCTTATTTCATTTTCTTTTTATGGTTTGTACACACTCCCGTCATAACTGACTAGTATAATAATACTTGCAAGAGATTTTCATACATTTGAAATACTCCCCCCCTCTCATTAACAAAAAAAGAAGATGCATATCGTATGCGTCTTCTTTTTTTTCAACCATTATCATTTTCTATACTTTATATCTCTTAACGGATTCCTCTAATAGATTTGCTGCTTCTCTACTATCGTCTGTCATAGCACCAATTATGTTTGTTGCCTCTTTTATACTATGAGAAACTTTTGCCATATTTGCAATCCCACATGAGGCTTGCTCTGCAACAGTAGCTACACTAGTAATCGCTTCCTTAATTTCCATTACTACATCTGACGCTTTCATTGCACTCTGGTCAAATGTTTTAAGGCTTTGTATAATTTCTTTCATCTGCGAATAAACAGATTCTCCTGTCTCTACTACACTATTAAATCCATCCTGAATATCCGTGTTAAGATATAGTAGCAACTCTCTTGTACCTTCCGCTAGTTCATTCACAGCAGTAATTACATTCGCACTGATCATTTGGATTTGATTTGCTGCCTTTGCAGAATCTGCTGCCAATTCTCCTATTTCACTTGCTACCACCGCAAACCCTCTTCCATGTTCACCAGCTCTAGCAGCTTCAATATTCGCATTCAGTGCCAACATATTCGTCTTTTTCGTAATTTCTAATATGGAGTTTGTAAGCGCTTCTATACTCTCTACTTTCTTAGAATCCTGAATTCTAAGTTCAAGATGTTCACTTATGCTCTTAACCTTCTCTTGCACAGCATCTCTTACTTCCAAGGACTGCTTCTTACTTCCTTTTGCTTCGCCTTGTAATATCTTTGCTGCTTTCGTGCTTTCCTGCGACTCATCTGCTACAGCACGAATAAAATCCAATATCGATTCTGAGGATACTTGTATCTCTTCTAGAGATGCACTTGTCTCTTCCATAGACGCACTCAAATCATTCATTGTATCCGATAACTCCTGTACTTCACTAATTGTAACATTCATCTCTCGGTCAACCGCTTTTGTTGCCTTTTGTATACTGCTTGAAGAATTCTTAACTTGTCCTACTAATACCCTAACTTTCTCTAGGAATACATTAATATTATCAGCAATTGTTTCTAGCTCATCTCCCGTAGTAATCCTAATTTTCTTTGTAAGGTCTCCACTATCCTCAGATACATCTAATACATTTTCATTCACATAGGATAAATTCTTTCCTAACTTTCTTCCTAGCCAGATTCCCCATATAATAATAACAAGAAGACATGCTCCTATCGCTATAATAATGGCTTTAATTAAACTAGATACTTGCTCTTGAATCGTTGAATTCTCACAATCAACTCCTACTAACCCTACAACATCACCTGCGCTATTATAGATTGGTGCATATGCAGAATAATACGAGCCCCACTGGTCACTTGTAACTTCAGCATCTACGGTTACCTTTCCCGTTAAACACTCTTCCATCTCATCACACCATTCGTAAGATTCACCAATCATGGCTCTTTCTTCCACGGTGTCAGCATCAACTACAAATGTTAACTCATCGCCTACCCTTTTCATTGTATAGATATATTTTGCATTCGGATTTAAAAATATATCTTTAAGAGAACTTAAAACCTCATTATATGCCTCAGAATCTTCTTCTCCCTCTTGAATGGAGTCATGCAAATCTCCATCAACACGAGCTGCCGCAATCTCTGCAAGTGCCTTTGTTTCATTCTTACTTGTATCTAGCAAATGTTCTTTAACCACTGTAACTACAACAATTCCAAGTAAAACACCAATTAGCAAACCAATAATAACACCACTTAGTTTAATTGTTGTTTCTAATCCAATTTTTCTTGTTTTTACATGCTTCCTCTTTCCGTTCTCCATAAATCTTGTGCGCCTCCTATGTACATTAACGTTTTATACTCACCTACAACTGCGTTCTTCCCTCCAAAGCACGTAACAATGTAACTTCATCTATATATTCTAGATCTCCCCCAACTGGTACTCCACTGGCAATCCTACTCACCTTAATTCCTGTAGGCTTTATTAACTTGCTTATATACATTGCCGTTGTTTCTCCCTCTAGACTTGAATTCGTTGCAATTATGACTTCCTCTACGTCTCCCTGTAAACGTAACATTAATTCTTTTAATTTTATATCTGATGGGCCTATTCCAAGCATTGGAGAGATTGCACCATGTAACACATGATAAATCCCTTCATATTTTTGCGTCTTCTCATATGCCGCTAGATCCCTTGTATTTTCTACTACCATGATTTGCTTGTGATTCCTCTTCTCACTTGCACAAATCGGGCAAATCTCCTTATCTGTTAACGTATAACAGCTTGTACAATATCTAACATTATTCTTTGCCTCTGTAATAGATGCAGATAATGCCGCTACTTGATCTTGTGGCATATTAATTATATGAAAAGCTAAACGCTGCGCAGTCTTGCCACCGATTCCAGGCAACCTAGATAGTTGCTCGATTAATTTTGTTATTTGACTACTATAATAATCCATACTTATACCATGCTACCTTCCTATCGTAGAAAAAGACAAAATGCTTCCATTTGCAAGAAACATTTTGCCTTTTTCATGCAGACACCATTACCCTATTTATTAGAATGGAAATCCTCCACCAAGCCCACCAAGACCTCCTGCAATTGAGTTCATCGCAGTAGCAGATTCATCTTCCATTTTACGTAATGCTTCATTTGTAGCAGCCACAATAAGGTCTTCTAACATCTCAATATCGTCTGGATCTACTACTTCTTCTGTAAGTTTAACAGATACTACTTCTTTCTTTCCAGATACTTTAACGGTAACAGCACCGCCGCCAGCTGTAGCTTCCCATTCTTTACCTTCTATTTCTTTTGTCTTTTCTTCCATTTGCTTTTGCATCTTTTGCGCTTGCTTCATCAAGTTGTTCATATTACCAGGCATTGCTCCTGGAAATCCACCTCTTTTTGCCATGTTACTATTCCTCCTATTTAATTGTTTATTTAATTTTAATTTTCATATTCTATATCAATGTCTTTGAATATCTTCGATAAATCAGGAAACTCATTTGTTTTCTCATTCCCTGCTTCCATAAGCTTCACACGAATCGCTACTCTCTTACCAATCTTTGTAGCAATCCCTGTTTCAATCGCTTCTATATGTTCTTCTTTGTCCACATAATCCTTATCTACAGCTTCCGTAAATACCAGAATTAATTGATTATCTGCTCCAATACTAAGTTTCGCATTCAAAAGCATTGGTTTTAACGAGCCTTGAAGTCCACTTACGATTGCTCTCCAGTTCTGAACTACCTGCTTGATATCCTCTGAAACAGCTTTCTCAAGTTCTGCTACGGATACCGATGAAACTTCTTCTGCAACTGGCTCTACATATGCTGCATTGTTACTGCCTGTCACTCCACTTGCCGCAATCTGTACTCCATTTTTTAATTGCTCTTCTATCTGATTCAGACGGTCTACTATCGAATCATAGTTTCTTTCCATCTGTGGTTTGCAAAGCTTTATAATTGCGATTTCAACAAGCACTCGCTTTTGTGATGCATATTTAACTTGATTTGCAAGCTCAGAAAAGATACGAATATATCTCATTAACGCATCTACGGAAATATTCGTTGCATTCTCTTTTAGTTCTACTAAGTTTTCAGATGATATATCTATGATATCCTCTGCTGCATCCGACGTCTTAACAAGCAGCAAATTACGAAGATACCAAGTAAAGTCTACTACAAACTGTCCAAGTTCTCTACCTTCAATAATAAGTTTTTCAATAAGCTCAATACAATCCGTTACTTTACCTTCTATGATATAACGCAGTAACGTGGAAAATACTTGGGTATCAACAGCTCCAAGTACATTTAGCACATTATCATACGTTAATTTCTCTCCAAAATAAAATGCCATACACTGATCAAGCAAACTCAGTGCATCACGAAGTGCTCCATCTGCTGCTTTTGCAATATAACGAACTGCTTTTTCCTCTGCTTCTACCTGCTCCTTTTCCAACAATTCATGCAATCGCTCTGCTATGATATCTATCGTAATTCGTTTAAAATCATAACGCTGGCATCTTGATAGAATTGTTACTGGAATTTTATGAACTTCCGTTGTCGCTAATATAAATATGACATAAGAAGGAGGTTCTTCCAATGTTTTCAGCAGGGCATTAAATGCTCCTGCTGAAAGCATATGAACCTCATCAATAATATATACCTTATAGCGCCCCTGTGTTGGGGAATATTGTACTTCGTCTATAATATCACGAATATTATCGACACCATTATTGGAAGCCGCATCAATCTCTATTACATTCATTGAATTCTGACTATTAATTGCCTTGCACATGCTACATTCATTACATGGGCTACCTTCTATCGGATTCTCACAATTAACTGCCTTCGCTAAAATCTTAGCTATGGTTGTCTTACCAGTTCCCCTTGTACCACAAAATAAATAGGCATGTCCTACACGGTCAGATTTAATTTGATTTTTTAACGTTGTTACTATATGATCCTGACCCTTAACATCACCGAATTCGGTTGGTCGGAACTTTCTATAAAGGGCAGTATATGCCATACCCTGCACATCCTTTTCTAATACTGATATTTTTCTTATCTAATATGATGTTAGGGTCAAAAGGTCTTTTGTCTCTAACTGATACACGGATTGCTACGCATTTTATGCAAGCATGAAACGTATAACCCTTGTATCATAATATCAGAAGATATTTATTTTTGCAAATCTTGATTAATCACCGAAGTTAATTCCAAGACTTTTTGCCTCTCTAATAATTGATGATTCTGGATCAACCATCTTTAATTTATTCGCTACTTCGTCTAGTGGAACGGGAACGATTTCTCCATCACGGAATCCTACCATATAGCCATATTGCTCTTTCTTAATTAGCTCTGCCGCTGCTGCTCCTAGACGTGTAGAAATTACACGATCGTATGAACATGGTTCACCACCACGTTGCATATGACCAGGTACGGTGATACGGATTTCTTGTCCTGTTCTTTCTTCGATTTCTTTACCAATCTTATACGAAATAGATGGATAAAGAGTATCTTTATATTTTGCTTTTCTCTCTTTCTTTGAAAGTGCTGCATCTTCAACAGAAATTGCACCTTCTGCAACTGCTAGAATCGAGAATTTTTTCCCTTCTGCTGTTCTTTTCTGTATTGCTGTTGCGATAGAATCAATATTATATGGAATCTCTGGTATTAAGATAATATCTGCTCCTCCAGCAATTCCCGCATGCAATGTTAACCAACCAACTTTATGCCCCATTACTTCTACAATAAACACTCTTCGATGAGAGGCTGCCGTTGTATGGATACAATCAATTGCATTCGTTGCAATATTTACTGCACTTTGGAAGCCAAATGTAATATCTGTTCCCCATATATCATTGTCAATTGTTTTTGGTAATGTTACTACATTTAATCCTTCCTCTTTAAGAAGATTTGCTGTTTTATGAGTACCATTTCCACCTAGGATTACAAGACAATCTAATTTCCATTTTGCATAGTTATCTTTCATGGCTTTCACTTTATCTAGTCCATTTTCATCAGGAATACGCATCGCTTTAAACGGTTGTCTTGATGTTCCAAGAATCGTTCCGCCTTCCGTTAAAATCCCAGAGAAATCCTTTGGCTTCATTAACTCATAGTTACCGTATATCAATCCTTTATAACCTTCTAATATACCATATATCTCAACCGATTTAGATCCATATGTTTCATATAATGATTTTGCAACTCCACGCATTGTTGCATTCAAGCTCTGACAATCTCCACCACTTGTTAAAAAACCAATTCTCTTCATATGCAGTTCTCCTTTTGATTATTTATAACGTTCACTCGTTGAAAACATCTTGCAGTAATTTCTTTTTAACAGTTATCATACAGTTACCAACAATTATACTATAATTTACTCTTGTTTTCTATAATTAGAGACAGAATTCACACTAAATAATCTTTTGCTCTTAATGCTTCTTCTATACTATCTAAAATATATTCATTACTTGCTTCTACCGTATGAAGATGCGTACCATCTGTTAATTCTTTCAGTGGTACTGTCTGATTTTCATTTACTCTCTTCACAAACGCATATACATCCTCTCGATTGGATATAATCAAGTCAGTTCGTATTTCCCCATAGATATCATGTCTTACAATAACATCTAATATTTTTCCCCCATGGTCTACAATGGTACAAAGTTCATCTTCAATCTGCTCCGTAGAATGTCTCACTAAGAAGCAACGACTAACAATCCCTGTTTCCTGACGATGTAATAAATATCCCTTCGTCGTAGATACGATATTCTTATTTGCCGCTCGTAGCAATGCAATATCCTGCACAATAATCTGCCTACTAACTCCAAGCTCCCTTGCAATTTCACTCCCCGAAATTGATTTCCCTTTTCTATCTTCCAAGATAGCTATTAACTTTTCTCTTCTTTCTGGACCCTCCATAATTATCCCCCTAATGCCCTGATTTCATTTATTACTTGCCACTATTTTTCTCTCTAAATCCGATTATATCGTCTTTGTGGGGCTTTTTCAAGGAGTAATGCACGTATGCACAAAGTCTTTACATTCGACATAACTTTTTTTATTTCACTAACCAATTTAGGACTACAAAAAAAAGAATTTTAATGTTATACTAAAATTCCTTGAAGCTTTTTTGCATTTAAATTATTCCGATTTATCATATTTGATTTTTATACAACTGGCAACCATAGATAATTGTGAAACTCTCAATACACTTGACTGCTTCTTGATTAACGTAAATTGAGTTTCGCGACTACCCATGGATAACACAAAACCGAAAGGAGACCACCTATGTTCCGCTTATGGGGAAAGATATTCCTAAACAATAGAATGCTACGAGATTTCACGGTTGAAAATGACGATTCTACCTTAAACCGTACCAAAAAGATATATGAAGCAATCGATACCATCTGCTATGAATTTGATTTATCAAAACCAATATGGCTAGACTGTAATATTGACGATTTCAAACGCCATGATAAAACACGCTTTATAAAGGACAACTTTATAGACCAAATTGATTTTGATTATCTTGAAATTCAGGTAATAGAAGAAGATTAAAAAATTCCAATATAATACGCTCCGTAGAAAACGCACATATAAATCCGAATTACATCCAAGGATGTTAATTTCATCTTACATATGCACTCTCTATGGAGCGTTATTTATTTAATGTTGATTTGGTTGTCAAAAGGTTAAGAATAACTTTGACAATGAATGCTAGGCTATATTTATTCATCAATTAATTTACCTATACTTGTGTATCAGTACAATAGAATTGCAAAACTTCATTACCTCTCTTGCTTCTTTGTTGCTGTCCTATAGTTAAGAAACGGTAGCGGAACACCTATAGTACTTCTTAGTGTGTATATCTACAACCTAGGAAGGCGAGGCATGGACGCCGAGCCAGCCTGAGCTGAGGCAGGATGCCGAATCGAAGGCGTTTCCGTAAGCTTTCGACAAACGTTTCCTTACACACTTAGAAGTACTTAGGTGTATAGCGTGTTTCGTATTATAGGGTAGCAACAAAGAAGCTCTTAAACATAAAAGTTTTGCATCGAAATGTATTGCACACAAGTATATGAATAACCTATAAATGAATAAATATTTCCTAGTATTCATTCGAATGAGAAAATAAACCGTTTGACACCCAAATCAATGTTTCCCAACCAAAGAACACAATATCAATACACCTAGATTCACTACAACAACACTTGCTCCAACTGGTATCGAATATTGATACGACAACACCATACCAATGATAAAGCAAATCACCGACATCACCGCCGAACTAATAATTACAGAACGGAAACTTCGAAAGATTCGCATGGAACTCAATGCTGGGAATATAATCAAGCTTGATATCAACATCGCTCCCATCATACGCATTCCCAACACAATTGTAATTGCAGTTAAGATGGCAATTAACATATTGTACACGGAAACATTGATACCTGCTGCCTTTGAGAAATTTTCATCAAAGGTAACATTAAATAATTGGTGATAGAATGCAATAAACAAAATAAGAACGGTGATGGATAGCAATATGCTCAGCTTCACATCATCATCACTCATCGCCAGTATACTACCGAACATGTAACTGTCGATATCCGCATTCATACCCGATGTTCTTGAAATTACAATAACGCCAATTGCTAAAGCACTACTAGAAATTAAAGCAATTAGGGCATCCCCTTTAATTTTACTGTTGCTACTAAGTCGTAATAAGAAGAATGCAGCAACAATAACAACCGGAATACTCAGTTTGAGTGGTGCAATATTCATAGCCATTGCAATTGCCAAAGCACCAAACGATACATGTGATAAACCATCGCCAATCATAGAGAAACGCTTTAACACCAAGCTCACACCTAGTAAGGCAGCACATAATGATACTAATATACCAACAATAACTGCCCTCGATATGAATGGATATGATAGCATCTCTTGTAATGTCTGTATCATTTATGCCCCCCTCCTAACAATGCTTTTGCATAGTCTGTATTCATATATTCTTTCGTTTCCCCAAAGAATAATACTTTCTGTCCCATCTGTAGTATCTTATTCGCACTCTTTATCGCCATACGAACATCATGGGAAACCATAATAATCGTAACATGATCTCTTCGATTCAATTCTTCAATAATATCATAAAGTTCCGCTGTAACAACAGGGTCTAGTCCTGTAACCGGCTCATCTAATACAAGCAAGGAATCGGTCGCACAAAGAGCTCTTGCAAGCAATACTCTTTGCTGTTGACCACCAGATAGTTCACGGTAACTCTTATGCTTTAAATCATATATTTGCAGACGTTTTAAGTTATCCTTTACACGCGCTTTTTCTTTGGCATTGTAAAAAGGTCTTAACCCTTTACTCTTAATGCAACCAGATAACACAACTTCATATACCGAAGCAGGGAAATCCTTTTGTAGTTCTGTTTGCTGTGGAAGATAGCCGATTCCACCTGGAGTAAGCTCCTTGTCTATCTCTAACTCACCTGATTTTCTTTTTACCAAACCCATGAGCCCCTTTACTAAAGTACTTTTACCTGAACCATTTTCTCCTACTATGCAAAGATAGTCTCCTTGTTCAATTGTAAAACTAACTTGGTCAACGGCTACTCTTCCGTCATACTCAATACTCATATCTTTGCACGTAACAATACTCATACTAATTAAGAGCCTCCTTCAGGTTTTCAAGATTTTGATACATCAAACTCAGATAGGTCGCACCATCTTTATAATCATCTGTAGATACATTATGGCAAGAGTGTAGTAATAACGTCTTCGCCCCAGTCGCACTTGCAATAGATTCTGCTACTTTAGGATTCGCAAACTCCTCATAGAAAATGACAGGTATCTGTTTTTCCTTCACGGTATCAATAATCCTTGCAATTGTTTTTGCACTTGGTTCTGTTTCAGAAGAGCAAGAATCATATGCCGCAATGTAATCTAGCCCATATTCTTCAAAGAAATAATAAAATGCAAATCTTCCACCGAACACAACTTCGCTTCTCTTTGCCTCTGATACTGCCACTCTTATATCTTGATCTAATTGGTCAAGCTCACTAAGATATGCTTTTGCATTCTCTTCAAATATTGCCTTATTCGCTTCATTGACTTCACACAATGCCTTTGTGATATCCTCAACCATAATCTTCGCATTCAACGGATTCGTCCAGATATGAGGGTCATAGGAATGTACATGATCTTCTTCCTCATGCTCATGTTCCTCCTCATCGTCATGATCTTCTACTTTCTCAAGCGTGATATTCTTAGACAAATCTACTATCATAACATCACTATCCAAACTGTCCAGAATCTTCGCTACCCAAGGTTCCATCTCATCACCCGTATATAGGAAGATATCTGCCTTATTGATTTTAACAATATCACTTGGTGCTGGCTCATACGTATGACTCTCCACACCTGGTTTTAATAACATTGTAACCTCTACCGCATCCTTTCCCACTTCATTCACAAAATCATACTGTGGAAATAATGTCGTTACTACTTTAATCTTAGAAGCACTGTCACTTTCTGCTCCCTTACTGTTTGTTGTCTCTGAGTTAGAGCAACCTACTACGAATAAACTTATCATACATAATATGCTTATTACTGCTCCTAATTTTCTATAACATTTCATATCTATATAATTACCTTTCCATAAAACTTTTTTGTTTACTATTTATTTCTCTTCCTTACATACTTTACACCAACCATAAAAAACAGTTTTTGTATTGTCAATTTCAAAGCCATGTTCCTGCAAAATATGTCTGTCTGCTCCAGCCAAATAATCACATGCTACATGTAGCAAAACACCACACTTAATACATTTTAGATGAAAATGCGACTTGCATTCCTTGTTCTTACCAACATATTGATAGCAAGCACCCATGCCTTCCTCTAAGAAGTATTTCCTTAAAGTCCCTGCCTCAGTCAATTTTTCCATATATCTATAAATGGTAGTCCTACCCACAGAAATCTCGTTTTCACGTAGATAACCTAACACTTCATCAATCGTTACATGACATTCTCCGTGATTCTCAAGATAATTTTGAATAATCTCTCTTTGCTTTGTTCTATATTCATTCGAAACGGCCACAACCAAAGCCTCCTATCTACAAACTAATTAACGCATAAGCGACATATCTTTTTTATAAACAAAAAAATACAATATGAAATCCGATTTCAATTTCATATTGTATTCCTATTTTTATTAATTGTCAAATCAATTTTATTATCTAATCATAAGCATTCGTCAGTTCCTATTCACACATAACGTTCACAGCAACAGAATCCCAACCTATACTCCTAGTCAAACTGCTTAATCGTCTTATAGTAGGTAACTGCTAGTGGTATCGCTGCTGCAAGCCATGCAATTGGACCAGCTAAGCAAATACCTGTAAATCCTATTATTGCAGGCAATGTGAATGCACATATTGTTCTTGCAACTAACTCAAATACACCTGCCATAAATGGCATAAAACTACGTCCAACACCTTGCAATGCATTACGATATACAAACAACACATTAAGAGCTGGCAAGAAAATCGCAATTACTGTTAGATACACTTGAGCACTTTCAAACACTTCTACTTCTTTTCCATCTACAAACAAACCTGTCAATGGTTTGCCAAAGAGTAATAGAATTGCACTCGCTGCTACTGCGAATATAAGTGTAAGTCTCAAACATTTCTTAACACCTTCTTTTACTCTGTCAATTCTACCTGCTCCAAGATTTTGTCCTGCATAGTTTGCCATTGTAACACCGAATGTACCTGCTGGTTGTGTTACAAGTTGTTCTACCTTACATGCGGCTGTATATGCTGCAATCTTTGTAGAACCAAACAGATTCAATGCTCCTTGTAATATAAGAACGCCGATTGCTGTTACAGAGAATTGCAATGCCATTGGTAATCCTAACTTCCAATGTCTCCAAGCAAAATTAGAATTGTAGGTAAAATCCTGTTTTGATAACTTCAATATATCATACTTCTTCATTGTATAGAATAGACACAATATACCCGAAACAGCTTGTGATATAACAGTTGCCCAAGCAGCACCTGCCACACCCATGTTAAAGTTAAGAATAAATACTAAGTCAAGTACAATATTTAATATGGAAGATACAATTAAAAAGTAAAGTGGTGTTTTGCTATCTCCAATTGCACGCAAAATACATGCCATCATATTATAAAACATTGTACATACAATACCTATGAATATAATATTAATATACCTTTGTGAATCTGCCATAATGTTATCTGGTGTGTTCATAAGTTTAAGCAATGGTTTTGAGGTCAATAAACTTAGTGCGGTTAAAACAATTGTGGTAAATACACATAGAATCGTTGAAGTTCCAACGGAACGGCGTAACCCCTCCATATCTTTTGCCCCAAACCTCTGTGCAACAATTACTGCAAAACCACTTGTTAAACCAATTAAAAATCCAATAATTAAAAATGACAATCCACCTGTTGCACCGACTGCTGCTAGGGCATCTACTCCAAGACACTTTCCTACTATTATGGTATCTGCCATACTGTATAACTGCTGAAATATATTTCCTATTAGCAATGGCACAGAATACGTCAATATAAGCCGCGTTGGGCTTCCACTTGTTAAATCTTTCGCCATACTACTCCTCCTTTGCACTCCTTACGTACAACTATTTACCATGCTCACCTACTTGTGGTACACATGTCCCACTCTCTATTGTCATTATCACATGGTATATATAAAAAATCAATTCTTTTATTACGCAAATATTCTACCTCTTTGGTGTAATAATTCAACATGTAATATTTACTATTTTCACAAATGAATGAGGCTATCCATCAAGCCTTCATAAACTTAGTGGATAGCCTCTATATCTAATAACAAATTCTCTATGTTATTATTATAATCTCTTTAATAACTCTTCTCTTTGTGCTTCAAATCCAGGTTTTCCAAGTAAAGCAAACATGTTTGCCTTGTAGCTTTCAACACCTGGTTGATCAAATGGATTAACACCTAAGATATATCCACTTACACCACAAGCAAATTCAAAGAAGTAGAATAATTCACCTAAATAGAATTCATTTTGTTCTGGTAAATTAACGATAAGGTTTGGAACATCACCATCTGTATGTGCTAATAAAGTACCTTTCATTGCACTCTTATTAACGAAATCAACAGATTTGCCCGCAAGGTAATTAAGTCCGTCTAAATCAACATCTTCTTCCTCTAAGATAAGTTCACAAGTTGATTTTTCAAGATTAACTACAGTTTCGAACATAGTTCTTTGTCCATCTTGAATAAATTGTCCCATAGAGTGAAGATCTGTTGTTAAATCAACTGCTGCTGGGAAGATACCCTTCTTATCCTTACCTTCACTTTCACCGTATAATTGTTTCCACCATTCATTTACATAATGAAGAGCTGGCTCATAGTTCGCTAAGATTTCAATGTTCTTACCTTTTCTTAATAAGATGTTACGAACTGTTGCATATAAAACAGCATCATTTTCTTCAAATGAGTTGTTAAGGCAACGTTCTCTCATGCTTGCAGCACCTTCCATTAACTTCGTAATGTCAGCACCACTAACAGCGATTGGTAATAAGCCTACTGCTGTTAATACAGAGAATCTACCACCAACATCATCAGGAACTACGAAGCTTTCATAACCTTCTTCATTTGCAAGGTTTTTAAGAGCTCCTTTTGCCTTATCTGTTGTAGCGTAGATACGTTTTGCAGCTTCTTCTTTTCCGTATTTTTCAATTAATAATTTCTTGAATACACGGAAAGCGATTGCTGGTTCTGTTGTTGTACCAGATTTACTGATAATGTTAACAGAGAAATCTCTATCGCCGATTGTTTCAATTAAATGGCTAATATATGTACTACTAATGTTATTTCCTACATAATAAATCTCAGGAGTTTTTCTAACTTCTTTTGAAACGGAATTGTAAAAACTGTGGCGTAAGAATTCAATTGCCGCTCTAGCTCCTAAGTATGATCCACCGATACCAATAACTAATAAAACTTCAGAATCGCTTTGAATTTTCTTTGATGCTTCTTGCATTCTAGCAAACTCTTCTTTATCGTAGTTAACAGGAAGGTCAATCCAACCTAAAAAGTCATTTCCTGCTCCTGTTTTACTAACTAATTGTTTTTTTGCGTTCTCAGCGATTGCTTCCATCATGTTCATCTCTTCAGCAGAGATATAACTTTTAGCTGCTGAGTAATCAAACGATACTCTTGATTCCATGTAATAACACTCCTTTGTTAAATTTATGACACTCGATTGTAGATTTGAATTCCAATACTTCTCAAGTGCTCCCGACAGTTACACCTATTTTAACAAATGAAGTTTATATATTCAATATGAAATTCAACAGTTTTTCGTAAAATTTAGAATCTTTGTAGTTACAAGTGACGTTTAATAAAACAATTCTGTCTCTTCTAAGCTAAAAATTCTTTTAGAATATCCTCTATGATTTTCTCTTCGCTTTCTGTTTTCGCAATACGCTGAGCACTTGATTTTGAGTCCACTTTTTCTTTTACTACAGTCTTCTCAGGTATCGTTTTCTCAGATATCACCTTTTCCTGCTTAACAGTCACTTCTTCTTTCGTCACCGCAATGTCTTGGAAGTTCTTTATTGAGAAACGCATATCTTCGCTTATGTTTGACTCTTTTTTATCTATCTCCATCTCCTCCGTTACCGGCTTGGCTTCTTTCTCCTCCATTGCCTTCTGCTCCATCTCAACTTGAAGCTTCTTCTCCATTTCCTTTTGTTTTGCCAGTTGTGAAGCCTCCTTCTCTTTCTTTAACTCTTCCACCATTCTTTGATTTTTTGTATACTTCTCTTCTACAACAACAGGAGATTTTACTTTCTTTCTTGCCTCCTTCTTTTTCTCTTTCTTATTATTCTCTTTCAATGCCTCGCTAAAATACTCTTTTCTATATTCCTCTAATACCTCTGGAGTAAAATTCTCTTGTTCAAGACGAACTTTTAGAAAGTTTTCTAAGTAATCCGTAATATTTGCCTTTAAAATACTCTTCTTTGCACCTAAATTAATAAAGCTTTCTACAACTATCAACAAACTGCTTGTGAAGACTCCCGTGAAGAATGTTATTAAAATATCATTCTTTCCACAATTATATGCAAGTCCCAAAACCGAACCAACTGTGCCAGCTAAAAGACATAATATCAGAAGTTGTCCACCGATATTCTCCCATGTGTATAAAAAAATTCCACAAACTTTGTGCTTGTATACATACTTATCCACAAAACTATCCACATTATTAACACCTATCTTCAATTTATAACAGGCTTCGAATTTCATTTTCATCAATTTCATTAATTTATGCTTTGTTGACCCCATATTATCAGACGCTTTAATCAACCTTTTATATGTACGACTTACTACAATTTTTAATATTGTTCCTAGTACGCATAAACCCGCCATCCCATAAATAAAGATATAATTATCATAAAGTTGCTGTACCATATAGCAAATTCCCCTTTCGTTATTACCATAAATTTACATTTATTATAACGTATTATTATGCATTTGAAAAGGTACTTGTCAACCAAAAATATTGACAAAAAACAGCAATGGCGACTATGATTCAACCATTGCTGTCATATTTATTTCTTTTATTTATCTATATACGTTCAACTAAACCACATACTAACTTAACCGTATGTTCAATTGCTTTCGCTTCAAATTCACTATAGTCCATCTCTGCACTATTATCTGCTTTATCTGAGATTGCTCTTATAATTAAGAATGGCACGTTGTTAAGGTATGCCGCTTGTGCAATTGCTGCGCCTTCCATCTCTGTACAAAAACCTGAGAATTGATTTACAAGCCATTCCTTCTTATCATGATCTGAGATGAACTGATCTCCACTTAGAACTCTTCCCTCAAACACATTGATATCCGAATTCACTTCCTCACATACTGCCTTTGCTATAGCAACTAACTTCTCGTCTGCAACGAATACGGAGTTATCCATCTGTGGTATCACACCAAGTTCATAACCAAATCCCGTCGCATCCATATCATGTGTAATTGCATCTGTTGATAATACGATATCACCGATGTTAATTTCATTGCGAAGAGAACCTGCAACGCCTGTATTAATAACAACATCTACACTAAATTCATCTACAAGAATTTGCGTACATACAGCCGCATTTACTTTTCCAATTCCACTACGAACGATAACAACATCTTTATCGTTAAGTTTACCACTCATAAAAGCCATACTTGCTTTATTGATTGTTCTATCAACTTGCATTAACTCTTTTAAATTAGCAACCTCTTGTTCCATTGCTCCAATAATACCGATTTTCATGTATATCCTCCTGAATTCTTTATTTCCGTTATATCTACAATAGACTTTACCATTTTTCATAATTAAATGCAAGAATATATGAATTCCCATTGCAAATAAAGATAAACTAATATAAAATAATACACTAGATTAAAATATTTTATAAAATAGGAGATATCGTAATGAATTACAAAACATCTGGTGTTTGTAGTAATGAAATTCAATTTGAAATTGAAAATAACATTATTCAAAGTGTAAGTTTTATTGGTGGTTGTTCTGGCAATACACAAGGTATATCAAAATTAGTGGAAGGCATGTCTGTTGAGGAAGTAATAAAAAAACTTGAAGGCGTTAAATGTGGTTTTCGCCCAACTTCATGTCCTGATCAATTAGCAAAAGCTCTTAAAGCTTATTCACAGAAATAATTGAAACAGTTTAAGCGTATCTATATAGAAATAACAAATATATGTAATCTATCCTGCAGCTTCTGCCCAAAGTCTACTAGAGCACTCACTTATATGTCGACAGAAGACTTTGAACATATCCTAATGGAAGTATCTCCATACACAGATTATGTTTATCTTCATGTGAAAGGTGAGCCTCTATTACATCCGAAGCTACAGGATATTTTATCGTTATGCGAAAAATACCATGTGCATGCCAATATAACGACAAATGGAACACTGCTTCCATCCAAAAAAGAAATCTTATATCACGCTGCCGCATTGCGACAAGTGAATGTGTCTCTTCATAGTTTTGAACACGAAGAAGAGCTATTAACATCAAATCTCATAGCCGAATCTATCTTCCAAGAACTTGACAACTATATCAATCCAATTATTGATTATGCCAAATATATGAGCACACATACAAACGCGATTACCGCTCTACGCCTTTGGAATTTAGAAGGTGAAAGCACAGATTCTATTACACATGAAAAAAACCGTTATGTTCTTGCCCTTTTAGAGGATGCATTTCATTTAACAATTGAACCCGAAAAGATTACACGCGGAGTGAAACTAATGGATCGTGTTTTTCTAAATCAAGATAAACGATTCGAATGGCCAACTCTTAACATACCTGTATTAAGCGCTACAGGCTTTTGTTATGGTTTAGGTACACAAGCTGCTATATTAGTAGATGGAACTGTCGTGCCATGCTGTTTAGACAATGAAGGCGATATTGCACTTGGCAATGTCTTCACTACACCTTTTTTCTCTATACTTAATGGCGAACGTGCGCAAACTATATTACAAGGGTTTTCAAATCACCTTGTAGTCGAAGAACTATGTAAACGTTGTGGATACCGACATCGTTTTACTTAAGACAATAACAATTATCCCAACTCAAATCGGCATCATCGAACTTGAATAACTATAACGCAAATCCAAACAATTGCAGAATACTACGTTTTCGCAATTGCTTACATAAAAGGAATGGAGGTTCATTATGAAACGAATTATACTTACTGGTGGTGGTACTGCTGGGCATGTTACTCCTAATATTGCATTAATTCCTGCTCTTAAAGCTGCTGGATACGACATACAATATATAGGTTCTCACGATGGAATGGAACGTAAACTGATTGAAGATCTTAACATTCCGTATCATGGCATATCATCTGGTAAACTAAGACGTTACTTTGATATTAAGAATTTTAGCGATCCATTTAAGGTAATTAAAGGATACCGCGAAGCAAAAAAACTAATCAGAGACTTACAACCTGATGTTGTATTCTCTAAAGGCGGATTTGTAACCGTTCCTGTTGTTTTAGCTTCTAAGAAGAGAAAAGTTCCAACTATAATACACGAATCTGATATGACTCCTGGTCTTGCAAATCGTATCTGCATTCCTTCTGCAACAAAAGTTTGTGCGAACTTTCCTGAAACATTGAATAACCTTCCTGAAGGAAAAGCAGTTCTAACTGGTTCACCTATTCGTAAAGAGCTTTTTTCAGGAAACAAATTAAAAGGTCTCGATTTCTGTGGATTTTCACAAAACAAACCTACTATACTAATTGTCGGCGGAAGTCTTGGCTCTGCAGTCGTAAATAAAGCCGTTCGTGAGATACTCGATACATTATTAGAGCAGTTTCAGATTATTCATCTATGCGGTAAAGATAAGGTTGATACCTCTCTTGTTGATAAAAAAGGATACGTACAATACGAATATATCAAAGAAGAACTTAGCGACTTACTTGCTTGTGCAGATATCGTAATTTCTCGTGCAGGTGCTAACGCTATCTGTGAATTACTTGCCCTAAAGAAACCTAACATCTTAATCCCATTATCAGCAGCGCAAAGCCGTGGCGATCAGATACTCAATGCTGCTTCCTTTAAAAAGCAAGGCTTTAGCTATGTATTACAGGAAGAAGAGTTGACAAAGGACACTCTATTAAAGGCAGTTAACGAAGTGTACGAACAACGTGCTACCTATACTGCTAAAATGAGCGAGAGTAGCTTAAACGATGCTGTAGCATCTATTGTTACATTGATTGAAAGTCTTGTAAAAAACAAATAATCACATAAACCAAAAAGACAAATCTCTTACATAACGTAATTGAGATTTGTCTTTTTTATTTATATCGTTTCTTATAAATGTTTTTTAATTTTCTCACTTAATTGATCTAGTGGTTCGCCTTCATACTTATCCTGTACCCATTTAACAACTACATTATCATCTTTATATCTAGGAATCAGATGCATATGGAAATGGAATACGGTTTGTCCAGCAATCTCTCCATTGTTTTGTATTAGATTTAAACCTTCACAAGTAAGCTCTGCCTTTAATGCCTTCGCAATCTTTGACGCCACTGGAAGTAATTTTGAAGCTACAGTTTCATCTAAATCAAATATATTGTCCGCATGTTGCTTTGGAATTAAAATTGTATGCCCTTTTGACGCTGGAGATATATCCATAAATGCTTTAAAGTCATCATCTTCATAAATTGTATAAGACGGTATTTCCCCCGCAATTATTTTACAGAAAACACAGTTATCTTTCATTGTCATTCCTCCATATTCTTATAAGTACTTTTCATTCCCATGCTAGAAGCAACTTCGTCACTTCTAATATGCTCCATTATAACTCACTCTGTATTAATTTTAAACAGTAATTCTTTAATTATACATGCCCTACTACTTGGTAAATATTTTGTCGAAACACAGATTTACATATGTTTATTTTGGAAATATTTGGAAATCTATCTTTTTTTTTGCATTTAAAGCTCTTTTTATAAAAATTGTATTTAAAAAAATACATAATCTTTACCCTTTTCTTCCACCTATTATGATTTTTTTAGACACTAAAGCTGTTAAAAACATTGATTTTTTTTAAATTCATTTCAATCTTGTCGATTAATGTAAACAGAAAAGTGTTGATATTCTCGCATTTTGTTGGTAATATATGTAAAAGGAGTGATGATTATGTGCAGTGATAAAACAGCAACAAAACTTCGTCAACTTTGCAAAAAAAATCCAGAGTTTGATGAAGCCGTAAAACAATTGGAATTTCAACACCAATTTGTAATTTCTCAAATCACACATGAGATAAGAAATCCACTAACTTTGATTAACAGTACCACCCAACTAATTGAGTCTCGCTATCCTGAGATTGCAGAAAACAAGCTTTGGGAGCAACTCACAGATGACATTAGCGATTTAATTCTTCTATTAGAAGACGTAACTACCTATAATCACAGTGGTAAACTTAACATGGAGGCTACTAATATATATGAGTTACTACAAAAACTTGTTCAAAGCTTCCAGATACATACGGCAGACAACGATATTACAATTCATCTTAGCACAGCCGAAGATACCGCAATCAAATTAGAAACATATACTTGCGATTCCATTAAATTGAGACAAGCCTTTACTAACATTATTAAGAATGCTATTGAAGCGATTCACGATTCTGGAGAAGTGTATATTAATGTTCAAAACGAGATTTGCAATCTAGACACAACAGATAGTAACACAGAATATTTAACAATCTCCTTCAAAAACAATGGAGAACCTATTGATGTAAGCGATCAAGCAACTATATTCAAACCATTTATTACTCACAAACCATCTGGAACAGGTATGGGACTTGCCATCACAGAGCAAATCATACTTGCGCATGGCGGATTTATACAATGTTCCTCTGATAATGCATGGACAGAGTTTAAGATTTTCCTTCCACTACGTTAATAAAATACGTTAAAATACCAATGCCAATTCAAAACAAATACCACAAAAAACACATCCACCAATTGTAAAACTCCCAATTCAATTGGCCATCCGTTAAAAGACTATAAGAGTCTATATAATAGAAACCTCAAAGTTATCTACTCCCAATTTGATACTTTGAGGTTTTTATTTTGCTATATTTGGCTCATATTACATCTTATATTAAAACTGAAAAACAGAATCAAAGTTTCTTAATAGCTTAAAGTTTCCTTTTGCAGATAATTCTCCTGTCATAAATGATTTCTGCAATGTAGTTCTTCCTTTAACAATACTTTCCATAATTCCATGCGTCGTCCTAACTAGTACATCCGCATTTTCCATATTGCCATAGTAGCAGTTCAGAGTTTCGTCTTTCACATCAATTACCAAAACTTTATCTTCATCTGACAATGTAATTTCAAAAGAAGCAGAAAAACCTTGTAATGGATTAAATGCTTTTTTTATTTCATTTATAAATGTCTCATTCTTGTTATCCGTACCTAACATTTCTTTAAACAGACTTGATAATTCCTCGATATCTTCTTTTTGCTTCTTCACATACGCATCATCTGATACATATACTGATAATTGCTCACTTTCTTGTGGCGTCAATTCAATACTTGTTGTTTTTAAAACAGTACGATTAATGGCACTGCAACTAGACGGTAAGCCCTTTGGCTTTTGACTAATACTGCGATATAGCGATTCCGCTTTTTTCTCAATAATTGTTTTATATGCTGGATTTGTCTCAAACTCAATATGATCGGCAACATATGCACATAATCCCTCACATGGAACGCCACCAAGTACTTCCCATGCTTTCACAAGTGATAGCTGTGCATCTCGTTCACCATGTGTATTCGACATAACAATCGGCATCATATAAAGCTTACTAATGTGCTCTTTGTCACCATATAACCAACATGCATCAAGAAATTGTTGCATATAGCCACCAATTCCCCACCATTCTAAATTCGTTGCCAATATAATGCCGTCTGCCTCTTTCAATGTCTTTGGTAAAACAGCAATTGAATTCTTATCTTCATAAAGATTATATCTCATAACCTCAACTCGAAGTTCTTCCAAAACTTCTATCATTTTATTCATAACGTATATTGTAGGGTCTTCAATTAATCCTCTTCCACCATAGTATATATTAACTCGCATAATCTTATCGTATACATCGCAGAAATCTACGATATATAACTCCTTTCTAAATATTTAATTATGATTTAAAACTATTTAACTCTCCGTTTTTTACGCTTACTACTCTCATATAAGACTTGTCCTAATAGTAAACCAGCGACTAAGCCACCTATATGTGCTGCATTATCCACTTGCTGCGTATTCAATCCATTTATTATTGTAATCGCAACAAAAAACAGCAATCGCCGTATCCCTATTTCCTCAAAATCCATTTTATTAAATATAACAATTACTACCATCGCCCCAACAACAGCAAAGATTGCTCCTGATGCTCCTATCGATAACGTAGTAATCGTTTCCTGTACTCTATTATAGCCTAGAGAGGTAATCGTCGCAACTAATCCTCCAATAAAATACAAAATCGTGTATCTAACTCTACCAAGCCTTTTCTCCACCTGTGTTCCAATGAAATATAATACCATCATATTTCCAAACAAGTGATTTATATCCGCGTGAATAAACATGCTTGTCAACGCTCGATAATACTGGTGTTTCATAATTGTCATTTCATAACTGACGCCACCTTGTTCTACAAACATATTGTATGTTGACCAATCAACAGACCAATCCATAATAATAAATATAATAACATTGATTAGTATAATACCACAAGTAATTGCTCTATCCGACATCCCAGAAAGGTTCTTGGCAATTCTGCTCAATTTGCTGCCTTGATCATAGCTACCATCTCTTATTGCTAGTATCCGTTCAATGCTCTGCTTTACCTCTAGAAATTCCGCCTGCTGATTTTCAAAGATAACTAACTGATTCGTACTTTCATTCACAATCCAATATGTATCATAATCTTTTATATAGCGTCTTGCCAAAGAGACATCCTCTGCCACTACAATATGTAATAGTCTAATGTTACGATACCCTTTATTAATAAAGTACCACTTTAGCTGCGATATTTCATTACTATAATTCTCTTCCATTTCCTCGCAAACTTCCTCGCTATCTGCACAGCGAAGTAATGATACTACATAAACTCCATCATCCTTAAGTTTACAAAAGATTCCTGAATTATAGTTATTATTATCTATTCTTTCGTAATCACTGTTTTCAAATTCTCTAATAAGAGAACGTACCATAATTTCACACCCTTTAATTTCTTCTTAATGACCTTCCTTTAACATAGCCATCTTGACTTTCTTTTCTCTAGGCAACAGTTACAATTATACACAGTTTCCATGTATCTTACATAATAATTCACCAACGCTAAGAAAGCAAGTCTATATGCATAAATTCCGCCTAATTGCCTATTCTATAGGTGAATACCTTTAGAATATTAAATAGGGGCGAAACTCTCAAGAAGCTGGCAAGGTTATTGAGAGTTTCGCAGCTATCTAACAATGGAGTATAAAAAAGAAAAGAATAGAAAAGAACGGAAAGGAATACAACAAAATGAAAGGATATATTCATATATACTGCGGCGATGGAAAGGGGAAAACTACGGCGGCACTTGGTTTAGCATTACGTGCTGCTGGCGCTGGGAAAAAGGTCTTGCTTGTACGGTTCATGAAGACGAATTCGTCTAGTGAAGTATCTGCTCTATCGTTGCATGCAAATATTACGGTAATACCAAGTGTTAAAGTGTTTGGATACTTCTATAGCCTTACGCCTGCTGAAAAGGAGCAAGCCTTTGAATATTATGATGCTTTATTAAAAGACGCATGTAAAAAGGCCATAGATGACAACTATGACCTCTTAATTCTTGATGAAATTACGTATGCTGAGTCTTATCATTTTATAGACTCTGATTATCTTATTACATTTCTGCGCACAAAACCGGAACACTTAGAAGTTGTTATCACTGGAAAACAGCCTACACAGGAGTTACTTGATATTGCTGATTATATCTCTGATATTAAGAAAGTTCGTCATCCTTATGATAAAGGTGTGCTTCCTAGAGAAGGAATTGAACTTTAGACTGTCATTGCTATAATTTCATTTCCTTCCAAGTTCTTAATTGTATACGTTGCATTTTCATAAATCATATAGCTATTCTCGTTTCCGTTCTTAGGTATTGAGACCGAACCTGGATTCATATAGATATAGCCTTCGCATCTTTCCAACGCTTGTACATGCGTGTGCCCATGGAGCAGAATGTCACCGTCTTTTAACTTAGGCAAATTCTCTTTATGAAATACATGTCCATGCGTAGCAAATACCATGCGATTGTCTAGATATAAAATCATAGAATCTGATAGTACAGAAAAATCCAAAACCATTTGGTCTACTTCTGCTTCACAATTCCCTCTAACGCACAAAATTTCATCTTTGCAATCATTTAATAACCGAATAACGCCCTTCGGGTTATAGCCTTTCGGTAAATCATTTCTAGGGCCATGATATAGAATGTCACCTAGTAAAATTAATTTATCCGCTTTTTCCGCTTGATATCTTTGCAATAACTTTTCACAATAATATTCTGAGCCGTGAATATCCGAAGCAATCATTAATTTCATATGAAAAACCATCCTTCCGCAAATTTCAATTCAACCATAGTTCTTACACAAGTTCATATCTTTTACATCATTTCTAATAGTTTTTATTTTGTTTTCATTATTTTGAATATTTTTTCGTTGGTCATTCTTTGCAACGCTATAAAATCAGCCTAAAAACAACTTTGCTTTTATCTCTTCATGCGTAGTCTCTCCCGCTTTATATGCATTGGCAATACGAAGAAGTTCCTGAATAGAGACTGCTGCCCCTTTTATATTCTTATTACAGTTAATTCGCTCAATTTGTTCTTGATACTTTCCTTTAAAATGTCCTGCAACAAACATATAATAAAATTGTGTTACATCATCTCCAAAATTATTCCACCATTCGTTAGGATTAATACGAACATCTCTTGTCTGATTTTCACCAATATAGCGTTCCATCTCATCCGCCTGTGAAATCGGCAAAGAATACCCTCCCGAATAAGCTTTTGTATCAATAATAATTCCATAATGAACATCGTCAACCAATCGATCTTCCCTGCTTGTATATACAATACCGTCTGGTTTACGACTACCACCTAGATGTAAGCCTTCAAAACCACATTCCTCTGTTAAAAGCTGTAGCGTCTTTAGTTCAAACAAACGATTCTGCTTACTGTCATAAGCAAGGTCTAATAAACCAAGGTATTCATGAGAAAGATGTGTAAGCTCCCCTCTCATCTGTTCTTTTATTGTCTCTATTTCCGATCTTTCACTTAACTTTGTTATAGGAATCAAAAAATCATTCAATGTATCTTCTAGATAATATAAATCATTTTTATATGTTATATGCAGACCAATATTAATCAATCCATTAATATCATCCGTAATACTGCCTATTTCACAATCCAATCCACACTCTGCTAACTTTTGAGTTAACGTTATTATCGTAATTCCTTGTTTTGATTCCGATAGGAACTTTAATAGATATGCTCTTCTCGTTCTTAGATATTCTCTGTCTCCTGCTTTTGTCGCTAACATTTCAAAGCATACGTTCTTAGATAGCTTCTTGTGTGAACTCTTTCCTGTTACATGATTTAAAGACATATATCCCTTTGTTGTAATTTGATATGCCTGTCCAATTGTAACCGTCTGTTCTTTTCCTTGAATCATTACTTTGAATGTCTTAGAAACCGTCTTAACTAAGCCTAACTTATCCAACCATTTTGCTATCATTCTTGCATATTTGTCACTAGAACCTTCCCAGTCTGCCTTCATTTTACTAACTTCTGCAGAGTCTTCTGTGATTGCTAATGCACGAAGCAACACACTTTGAGGTAAGCTCGTAAATCCGCCCTCTCCGATAAATCCAAGTTGTTTTCCAAGTTCGAATTTTGTAAGATGTGCATCTTCCTCAGCCAGCAAGCGCAAGATTCGGATTGCAGGTGGATAAGATAACGCTGCCTTTGTTAATAGTTCTAACTCCGACTTATTCAACTCTTCCATTTCATCTCGAGCGTTCACAAGCTCTTTACCCTCTTCTGTAATTTCAAATGTATCATCCTCATAATTATAACGAATAAAATGAAATGCATACGCCCAACGTACAAAGTTATCAGCTTGCCATTCTCCTATAAACGGTCTTATCTGCCCCTTTACCGTTGCCTGTACAATCCCATTACATCGAGAATCTTTTCTTGGCTTAAATGCCGTTCCAACTAGTTTACTATAGGCGATACGTAAAGGTCGTGTATTTAATGCGTCTAAAAGCGAATCTCTTCCATCTCGTTCTTCTACTAAATCAGGTATCATAGAGTTAACTAGAGCTTGGTGCATCCCTGAGTTCTCATCAAATATCGCCGTAACATTACATAAACTTCGCAAATTACTTGGATCTTGTACCCAACCAAATGCACGAAAATTCGTTGTTTCTACTGGCCATACTGTTATCATACCTTATCTCCTTTACTATCTAGTCTTCTATAATCCTTAACATCATAATTTGTAACTAGTACTTCTCTGCTACCACCTTTTGCAGTATTATAACTAGCATTCGAGTAGTCAAAATTCAAATCAATGACATTATATTTCTTACTCCATGACTCTAAGATGTCATTGTGTCTTCCTTTATGCTCCATAACATTTGATAAGGCGAATTTAACGCCTTTCTTATCTGCCTTATCAAGATACTTATATAAACCTCTTTCCTGTTCCTCTTTCCAATCTTTAAATCCACGATTTCCATCATTATACGTACCTGTTGTAATATAATAGGGAGGATCGCAATAGATAAAATCCCCTTCTGATAAGTTGCGAAGGGAAACCTTACTAAAATCCTTACTAGAAAACGATACATTCATAGACTGTAATCGATCCACGAATAGATATAGATTTCTCCTCATATTACTTGAAAACTGGCTTCTATTTCTTCCAAATGGATTGTTGTATTCAAGATTATTATTAAAACGGAATTGATAGTTAAAGGAATAACACGTTAATGTATATAAATCAATCGGATTACCTGTCTCATTATAGTAATCACGGAACATCTTAAATCCTTCTTCGTTCTCCTTCGATAATCCATACTCTTCAATGTTGCTCTCTATACGGTCAATAATTTTGTTAATTGGCATCTTCGTAAATGCTTTATATAACTCTATAATCTTTGTATTAATGTCATTGCAGATAATACGTTCTGCTTGAATATTCATACTCACATTACAACCACCGCAGAATAAGTCTACGAATGTACGAATGTCGTTAGGGAATAACGGAATAATCTGTGGTAGCAACTTATATTTTCCACCAATATAATTAAGCGGGCTTTTAATATATTTTCCACTATTATGAATGCCACATTTTTTATCTAGAACACTGTCTTTGCCCATATTACCTGCTTCCAGCTGCTCCTCATTTTCCGTGTCTTTTACTTCCTGCGTTTTCTTAATATAAAACAAATATTCATATAGCGTCTTTCCCCTAGAATTTAGCTTTCCCTTATACTTACGGTATGGGATTTTCTTCAACTGATATGTCTTAGGATTTCCATAACGTTTTAGGATTGTCTCAATCTGATATTCATTCATAAGCCCATCACTACTGTAGCTGATTATAATGTGTGTAAACTTTGCTTCTCTTATTATTGTATCAAATGCTTCCTCCACCTTCGCTTTAATGCAAAACGGTGATTTTAAATCCTCATACGAACGCATTCCTGTAACTCCTTTAATTTCCGGGCAATCATACTTCGATATCGTCTCTAACAGATGATAATTCGGCGCATATTGTCTTGAATTATAAGGAGGGTCTATGTAAAGGATATCGCCTTGCACTTTCTTAATTAGTGAAAGCGCATCTTCATTATAGCTATAATTTTCTTTTTCGTTATCTACAACGTCAAGGCGTATCATCTCGAATTTCTTATAGGCACGTTTGTCCCACTCCTTTAGATACGCACCATACGTCCCTGTAATGTTTGATACATAAGGAACACCCTCTAGCAATCCTGCAAGAAGATAGTAATACGTATTCTCATTGATATACGACTTAGTAAACCATTCGTTAATTGTATTTCTTATAAAATCAATTCGCAATGCATTCTCATTCGTAAGATACATCCTAGAACATGATTCATGTGGCGAATAGTTCTTTGCGATAAAATAAGAATCGTCCTCATATGTTACGTTCCCTATCTCCGTCTCTTCTAAGTACGCAATCGGGTCTTCTATCCCAAGTTCCTTCAGTTTCGTAAAGTCTGGTTGCGAATTATTCTCTATTGTTGCCTTTTGCATAACATAAGAGAAATGTAAGATATCATTCGAAGTAACTGCATATCTTTGCTTGAAATATCTAGCTACAATACCTGTACCTGCAAATATATCGCAAAATGTTTCTTCTCTATTTGTTGTATTCTTTGCAATCATTTTATCTATTTCATCTAATAATGCAGCTTTACTTCCAATGTATCTCACGTCTCTTCCTCCACATCCCAAAACATCCTTGTTGTTATTATAGAATATATTATATCAAAAAACAAGAACATATTTTTGGTTTATGAATTTTCTTTTTTACAATACCCCAATGTGATAAGTAAAATGCAAGCAGTACAATTCTGACTAACATTTTGACTAACAAATTTAAAAAAACGCACAAAAAAAGCACCAACCCCGAAGCTCCTATGTCTTCAAAATCGGTACTTTATAATACGCCAATGGGGGTTCGAACCCCAGACACCCTGATTAAGAGTCAGGTGCTCTACCAGCTGAGCTATTAGCGCATACGCCTTAACGCAAGAATCATTATATCCTAACAAAAAACAAATTGCAAGTACTTTTTTTATTTTTTTTATATTTTTTTAACTATTGATAATATATCCCTTTCCCTATATACTAAATAGTAATATATAATTGAACTACAACGAAGGAGGTACACACTTGGAAAATACATCTCAGATTAAAGAAAACACGAATCCAGAACCTGAAAAAGCACCAGAAATATCAGCTGAACAGTCATCTGAAAAGTCAAACGAACTTCATTCTCACAAGTTCCAGACCAATCGCAATTATTTTATTATTAGCATATATACTTTAGCGGTTATGGTTATTGGTGCTATTATTATAAGTATTATCGTCAACTTTTCTTATGCTGTAGCTGCAGTAAGACAAGTTTTTAATGTCCTTACTCCATTTATTATGGCATTTTTTATTGCTTATATTTTAAACCCTATTGTTATTATGTTAGACAAACGTTTCTTGGCAAAGGTACTTAAGATTAAGAATACTACTGTTAGAAAATTTCTTGCTATACTATTTTCATACTTAATTGTTATTGGTATTATTGCCATTGTATTAATCTATATTATTCCAGAACTCATAACTACATTATCTGAGCTAAATGGAACAATTGTTAATTTATCCGATAAGACAATTTATTACCTTCAGAATTTAGAAGAAACATTTCCGTCTATTAATTTTGGCGTTGTAGAAGATAAGATTAATGGTGCTATTCCAGATCTTCTAGGCTATGGAACAAACCTTTTATCAAATATCTTTCCCAAAATAATTAGTATTTCTGTTTCTATTGTACGTATTATTATTAACCTCGTTTTATCAATTGTAATCTCTTGCTATATGATATCCGACAAAAAGACATTGCAAAAGAACATTAAACGTACTATCTACTCTTTTGTTCCTATTAAAAAAGCCGACAGTTTTTTTAATACGGTAAAAGAATGCAACTCTATTTTTAATGGATTTATCGTAGGTAAAACAATTGATTCCTTAATCATCGGAATTATCTGCTACGTATTAATGCGAATACTCCACCTAAACTATGCTATTCTTCTTAGTGTAATTGTAGGTATTACAAACATGATTCCTTACTTTGGACCATTTATCGGTGCTGTACCTGGAACACTTATCTTCCTTGTAATTGACCCAATTAAAGCTTTTATCTTTGCTTTTATGATTCTTGCCTTACAGCAATTTGATGGTCTATATCTTGGACCAAAAATTCTTGGAGAATCTACCGGTTTAAAACCACTCTGGGTTATCTTTGGTATCACTGTCGGTGGCGCTTATTGGGGTGTGCTAGGAATGTTCCTTGGCGTTCCCGTTACCGCTGTAATTGCTTTTTTATTGAATAAGGTGATTACAAATAGATTGAAACGAAAGAATATTGAAATATCGGAATAATAACAGTTTATATTAAAACTCCCCTCAAAAAAATGAGGGGAGTTTTAATATAAAAAAGCCGAATCCTTATATTACAGATTCGACATTTCTCTTTTCCTATTCTTATACTTTCCCATTATCATTGTTATAACAATCATCAAAAACGTGGTTGCTATCAATAAAATATACTTATCTTTTCTTAAAACAACACATATTGCTGCTATGATTATATCCAAAACCAAAAACCATTTTAGCTTCTTTCGGAAATACTTATCTTCCTCTTTATCAACTTCTCTGTTTACATTCTCAACCGGATATAAAGAATAAACAACTGCTTCTAATAAAAAAAGAGTTATAAATGAAAAATAAATAGGAATCTGACTATACCTAACTACTAATAATATCCCAGAAAACGTCAAGCATGATAAGATATAACATAAATGATATTTTTCTAAATGTAGCCCTCCGCCATATGACCTTAATGGGACAAATATAATGAAAAATAATATACCTTCCGCAAACATATGTAAATACAGTGCCATGAACAGGCTAAATAACGCAAATAATCCTACTTCTGCTGTTATTGTAAATCCATATTCGTAAATCTCTCTGTCCGCTTCATCTACCATGCCTTTACGAATGACGTAGTCTGTTAAAACTTTTTCAATCCTGTCCATCTTAAAACTTCCTAAATTTTTTTAATGTATTAGGTTGTTTTGGTTGATGATAAATAACCATACATCTGCTATTTGCGGCTCTAGAAAGCATATTATTTGTAACAGCAGTTAATGCTTTTGCCATAATATTTTTTTCCTTCATTTTACTACCTCCTTTTTCTGTTAATTTAACTAATAATACTCCCTTAATTTCCGTTTTTTATCCAGATGTCAAAAATACGATATGTATTGTAAAAAATACCAAAATTCAGCGCACTTGTCAAAAGGAAAATTTGCTTACAGCAATATAGGCATTCCCAATAATGTTCCATACTGTTTTCCAAAATTCTTCTGCCGCTCTTCACTTATTGGTAATTTTGTTCCATTATTCAAAGTTATACCTGTCTTTGATCTACACTTTATATGATGATAATTCACAAGATATGACTGATGTATTCTGAGAAAGGGAATTTTCCCATTAGCTGTCCACTCTTCCACTTCTGACATTTTTCCATTGAACACCTCTATACTTTCATTGTTTCTAACATGCACATTAATTTTTCTTCCACTACTTTCAAAATATAGAATATCGATACATAGAATTTTATATTCTTTATTTTTATAACAGAACGAAAAATACAGCTTTTGATTACAAATTTTTCGATTGGCATCCAAAAAAACATTTTCAAAATGTTTACTTTCTATCGGTTTTTTTATAAATGCAAAAACATCCAACCGAAACAACTCCATCATGTATTTTTCATGCTCAGATACATAAATCAGCAGTACACTTTCATCCATTTCTCTAATCCTTTTAGCTGTCGTTATTCCATCACCATTTGCCATTTGAATATCCAGACATATTAAGTCATAGCTTGCTCCCTCTGATATTTCTTTTTCTAAACCCTGTCCGCTATAAAAGACCTCCGTATCCACTGGAATACCTTCTCTTTTACAAATATTCAAAATGATATTTTCTATCTGGCTAGTGATGATGTTTTCATCATCACAAATAGCAACCTTTATCATTCTTATCCCCCCTCACCCAATTATAATACCTTATTTTTTATTATTTGTAAACATTTTCTCTTTATTGTATTTTTCTACTCTATCGTAAGCCAATCGAGTAGGAGGCTAACCATTAATTGATTAGCCATCCTCTCACATTTTCATCCGTTAGCGACGTGCGCCGCCAGGCGCACCACGAAAAAAGGTAGTTCACTGTGTGGTGTGAACTACCTTTTTTGTTTCCTAATATTTATTTATTCAAATCAATCTTTTCCTGTAACTGTGCCTTTGAAACTGCACCAATAACAGTCTCTACAACAGCGCCATTCTTAATAAAAAGAATAGTTGGAATACTCATCACTCTATATTTTGCAGTTGTAGCTGGCGAGTTATCCGTGTTTAACTTTCCTATTTTAACTTGATCTTTGTAAGCCTCTGCCAACTCTTCAACAATCGGTGCCATCATCTTACATGGTCCACACCAATCTGCAAAAAAATCAACAACAACTAATTGCTCACTTTGTAATGCTTCTTGTTCAAAATTTTCATCTGTAAATATGAATGCCATCTGTTATTCCTCCATTATTCTTTTATTGTTTTTTGTTCTTTCACTATTTCTTCTTTTTGTTATTAGCAGACTGTAGTATATTCCCTACATCATCCCAAGAACGTTTGATTTGCAATGCCTTCTTATTCAGTGACATATTTCCACTTAAAGAACGTGCAATAGTTGACTTAATTGATTTACCCATAACAATCTATGCCCCTTTATATTAACAATACCATTTTATTATATGCATTAAAATGTATTTCACACATAAATATTATGCTATCAGAGACAAAAATATTTTGCACCTGCAAAGTCAACCTAACGATAAGCAACAAGTCGATTAATCGGTTTCCCTTCCGCAACAAATCGCTCTTCGTACTCTGTCATAATATTACCTTCAACAAATTCACTATTATGAAGGTCATACGTTACATCCTTTAACATCCACTTTGCTAATGGAATTTCTTCAACTGAGAAGTCAAATAATTCGCGATTATCTGTTTTAAAAATTACAACACCATCCTTTTTAAGAATTGTATTATAACGTCCAAAAAACTCTTTTGAAGTTAATCTTCTCTTTGCATGGCGATCTTTTGGCCATGGATCTGAGAAATTCAAGTAGATTTGATCCACTTCTCCTTCTTCGAAGATATTAATAATATCCTCAGCGTCCATTCTGATAAAATATAAATTCGTAATATCCAATTCATTGCGCTTCTCAATTGCTCGAATAAGTACACTTGAGTATTTTTCAATTCCAATATAGTTAATATTCGGATTGTTCTGTGCTAATGCTTGAATGAATTTACCTTTCCCCATTCCGATTTCTATATGAATTGGGTTGTCATTTTGAAACAACTCCCTCCATTTACCTTTACACTCTTCTGGATTATGAACAACGAACTGATTCACAGCAATGTTCTCTCTTGCACCTTTTACATTTCTTAATCTCATAATTTATACCAACGACCCTACTTGCCCTTTCTTTTACATTTTCTAATCAAGAATTACGAAACTCCCATATACTTGACTGTTTCGTAATTCGCTAAACTTCTTAAATTATAAAGATAACTCCCTCATTAGTCAAATGCTTTTACAAAACTACTTCTTAAACACCCATTCCCTTTGAATCTGAAAACTAACAAGGAATAGAATACAATCAATAACTGCCTTAATGACCGATTCATTTACTGGAATAATGGAATACACTACAGTAACAAGCAATGCTGATACCGCCATCTGTAACACGGCAAGAATATAGTAGCGTCCAATGGACTTATTCGATTTTTCCTCTTGTTCAAACACTTTGGAACGATTGATATAGTAGTTGTACATAGAGGACAATATTCTTGCTCCTATTGTTGCAATGGCAATTCGATAAACGGACGATACCTCTGCATTTGATAGCAATTTTGCGAATAACGCAAATAACGCAATATCAAGAACAAACGAAGATAAAGAAGCTACTATGAATTTAAAAAAGAGTCTATAAATCTTTACTGAATCCTTCAACGGATGAAAATGTGAGGTTTTATTTTCCTCGATATAAACAGTTGCAATGGAAACCTCATGAATTGGAATCTTATGTTCCTTTGTCTTTAATAACATGTTTGTCTCGTATTCAAAACGCTCCCCTTCTACCTCCAAGCTCATATCAAGCATGGAACTGGGAATACCACGAAGCCCCGTCTGCGTATCAGATATCGACAGCCCTGTAAACACCATAAAGACTTTACACGTAAGCTGGTTTCCAAAACGGCTACGGAAAGGAACATTACTGCTTGAAAAATCACGACATCCAAGGATAAGGTGGTCTGGGTGCTCGATTAGAGCCTCCGCACATCGAATAATATCGCCAATGGTATGCTGACCATCTCCATCCACCGTTATTACACCTGTACAATCAGGAATATTACTCTTCACATAAGCAAACGCTGTTTTAAGAGCTCTTCCTTTTCCTTTGTTAACTTCATGAACACAAACATGACATCCCATATCCCTTACTTGATTAAAGTAAGTATCATATTCTGGCGTACTTCCATCATTTACAACTATAATATTTTCAAAACCCTCTGCCTTTAAATCACTTACCACTTTCAGTAATTTCTCGTCAGGTGATAAAGATGGTACTATAATTCCAATATGTTTTTTAACCTCTTCTTTCGTCATTACGCTCCCCTTCTCTCATCTAAGTACTCTTTTAAAATGAGTCCTCTATAATCTTCTTTGCATGATTTTCTTTCATTAATTGTGTAATACAGTTATTTTCAACTGTGCTGATAATATAAGAACGCGTTGGCGTCTCACTTACCTCAATCGTGAAGATTACCCAGCCTGTTGGATTTAGTATGTTCTGAAACTGCTCTAGCATAAACTGTGTAATATACTCTAGTGTAGGATTCAATATGTCAAACGGAGGTATTTCATTAATAAAGCGATTCTGATACTTCTCTAAGTATCCCTCAATCTGCTCTTCTACTTCATGAAAACGAATAAATTCTTCCTCCATCTTCACGGTATGTAAAATAATTTCCCATGTATGCGGATGAGGTGCTCCACATTTACCATCAATATATATGGCATGTGTCGCATTTAAGTAAAACTTAAATTTATACTGGCTGTAAAAATCCATTGTTTTCTACTGTTCCTTTCGTTCTATTGTTTGGATTCTAATCGTTCCATTGAACATTCAATTGAATTCAATATATCTTTAAAATTTTCCTTATAACAAATTAATAACTGTTTCACATAACTATCCGCTGTCTCTTCCTTACGATTTAGTAAGAGTAAAACAAAGGTATCCTTTGACCATAGACAACTAATACAATTCTCAATTCGATTTCTCTCCAAACAAACTACAAAGTTACTTATCTCTTCTCTCGTTGCTTCTTTCAAGGTTATTGTAACCTTCATCGACTTCTTCTTTTGCTTTCTTGTCAGTTCCTCCATAATCTCTTCAACAATTCTCTTTTCTACATATCCAAAAGAGATATAAGGCAATGTATATTTTGGCGTTTGCAGTAACTGACCTTCCAATTGCTCCATCTTTAATCTACTTTCCACTAACTGTTTCTTATACGTGTCTCTTTCTTTTAGTATTCCCCTTTTTTGATAATATAGATATACAGTAACCAAAAGAAACAAAACAGCAAACACAAACAGATAAAACATAAAATGAATCTCAAAAGCACTCATATTAAACAGTTTTTTATAATAGTTCTCTGTTGTACAAAGCACAAGTACAAAAGGTTCTTCCCCTGTCTCTATCGAAGCAACCGAAATAATATACTTACTTTTATTTTTTAATACAACTTCATATGTATCATCGATCGTATTCGATAATACGTCCTTCTTTATAACTTGCAGTTCGCTTCGTTCTTGACTCTCCATAGCTACAATTTTATTCGTCATCGTCTCATCACGAACAAAAATTATCTCTTCCCCCTGATATAGAACCAAAAACATACTTGAGGAGGTCGGAAACTTCTCTTTGATATTACTAATAATCGTTTCTTCCGTTACAGTATCCTCTCCATCTTCATCAACAAACTGGGTAACAAACAGTTTAAGATAGGAATTGTTCTGTGAAGCATACTGTAAAACGGCTTTCTCCTCAATTGAAGAAACATCTAGGTACGTACAAATAACAAATACTAAGAAAAGCAGAATTGGGATAACGATAAATATATGGTTACTCAATGGTGCCGTTTTTTCTCGTATTTTAGACAATTTAGCCTTACTTGCTATCATCCACTTTCGCATCATCTTTATAAATCCTTACTTTAATTTTTTTAATCATGTTTTGTACAAATGCCATATCACTCTTTATTAATTGCTTACAAACTGCTTTTTCTTCCTTAAACGAACGTGTACTCCAAGTTCTTGCACCTTTGATACTATTAATAATTCCCGCTAAGCGAAACCAATACATTATAAAGTTAAAAAACGGTAGAATACACACATACTGGACTCGCTTTGCATAAAACTTCATTAATTCCTTATTCCACCGCAAGTATATACAGATGCATATATAGTTAATAAACGTTGCCAATATATACAATACGAATACGGATACCACCGATATCACAACATATTGGAATGGATAGTTTAGAAACGTTAGAAAAAGAAGCGCAAAATACCAAATCATTCTCGGAAATGCAAACGTATGGTCAAACGCCATCAGCCTTGATATAAAATTCGTAAAAAATCCTTTTACGATATTCTTATCAGGCGGAAACATATGAATTACTTCAATCTCTCCCCTTTGCCATCTTTGACGCTGTACATATAATGTTGATAAACTATCAATTGGATCAACGTAGAAGATTGCATCTTCACAGATATCAATTTTCTTCTTTAGCAGATACCTTGTCTGAAATGTAATATGGGTATCCTCACACACCGTCTCTGTATTATAGAGTCTTGTCTTTAGAATCGTTGACTTTCGAAAACTCGAAAACGCTCCCGACAGCGTGAATATCATATTGAGTTCCGCTTCAAAATTACGTCCTGCCAAAAATGCCTGGCAATACTCATAGAATTCTGCATTCTTTAACAATTTCTTTCCAAACTTTTTTTCTTTCATTATCAGCTCTGGTGTTGTCAATACAGAACCAGTCATGCAATGAATATCCTCATGCGCTTCAAAACGTTTGACTAAGTTCATAATCGCTTCCGAATCCAATACACCATCACTATCAATATGAATAATATACTTCCCCTCACTATTAAAAAGCGCCATATTTAGTGCTCTTGATTTTCCCTGTTTTGCATTCAACCAAGTTAAACTTAACTCGGTACGAAGCTGCTGGTATTCACGAAATACAGAAAAACTATCATCCTTACTCTCATTATTCACTAGAATTACCGATATCTTATCATTCGGATAAGAAGAGTGATAAATGGAATCCAAACATGCTCCTAGCGTATCAGAGGAGTTATAAACAGGAATAATTAATGTGATTTGCGGAAAATATGTAAGCTCCTTATCCTTCTTAGATAGGAATTTCTTTTTTAATAAAATAAAACTACCAAATAGTGCAGGTAGGATTTCCATAAGAATCGGAATTAACACCCATGCTGCCCAGAATACAATTTCACTTGATAACATCTTAATCATCGCTTGTATATCCGAAACCTCCTATCGATTGTTTTACAATCTGTGCATGTGTAAACACATAATAATATAAGATGACAGAAAAAACATAGAACACAATTCGCCCTACTATCGTATGCGCAATATAGTACATATCATTTCCACCATAATAGATCATTCCACAGATACAAAGAATTCTAATAATATTAAATATGAATATACAGAAACAACCTGCAATACTAATTACAATTCTCTGTAAAACATCATATACTTGGAAAAACGCAAGCAAAGATACAAATACAAGCATCTCAATAATTCCTGAACATTCATAATCAATGTAGAGTGAAATTGCCACATGATTTGCACTGTTTTCTACAAACAAGATGTTATAGTCTTGATATGCAGAACATAAACCTGTAATCTTACCTATTCGTCCCGTTGTCGAAGTAACTGTCACCATTAATGCCTCTGTAACAATCGGTTGAATTGTTATCATCATAAACACAAACAACCCGATACTTCCACATAGAAAATAGAAATAATCCGTCTTTGCTCTTTTAAACACCGATAACATATAAATCCAAATAATAAATATTACGATTCCCAAAAAATTCATAGTATCACTTTAACTTTCTTCTTATGACGTAAACCTATAGCAATTGCTACTACTACACAAATTCCAATCCCCACAAATGTCCCCGTAGATGTTCCAACGACAACTACGGTTTGATCGCCTAGGATTGGAGAATAGAATTCAATGGTTGCTCCATTTTCAATCGTGTTTTCAGGAAGACCACATAATTGCTCTATCATTGCAATACTTACCCGAAACTCCAAAAAAGTTCCGCCTTTGTTTGATATATAAATTGCCGCATCACCAACATTATAGATTGGATAGTACCCTGCGAAGACGGATATCCCTCCATTCACACCATTTGACAGATTGTTAAGCTTTTTTGACATGCTATAATCAATATTTCCGTTGCTATCACTATAATTAAGATTTAAAACAATCGGATTTCCATTTACACTAATCCAGTATTGAATAACTGGTACTGAATTTGAAAGAAAATTGGCAAATGAAACATAACAGTTGATATAGCCCTCCTCCGCAACAACAGCTGCATAATTCCACTGCTTCTCATTATTGCTATTATAATATATAGCGGTCTGCGGTATATTCGCCCAGTCATCTGGATAACCATCAATGGAGATATTGTTTGCTGCATAACAAACGGCTGGGGTTAAAACTGCTATTAATATGACAAAACCTATTATACCTACCCTTTTCACTAATTTCTTCATACCCATCATCCTCATCCATAAGTAATTTACTCGTTCCTTCTATTGTTCCTTCTCTTTTAGCTTTTTTCTCCCTAATATGATAATCACGCTAGAATATATAATTGTTGCCACGATTCCAATTATACTAACGCTAAGCCCCTCTACGAAGTATGGATAATGTAGAGTTATCGTTGTTGTTCCCTCATTAACAACTAAAAGGTTATTTTTTTGTATTATTTCTTTGTTTGAATCAAATATATCCAGACATGCCAAAGAAGTATTTACTCCATTTTTATCCGACTCAATTGTAATCACATTCTCACCATATGAGACTTTAATCGGAACAATCTCTCTTTGAGGCACACCCTTGCCATACTCCATAAATATCTGGAATAGTAGCAACTCTGTAACAATATCAGAAGTGATTTGCGTATGATATACAATATTAAATCCTAAAAACACGATATTTTCATTCTCTGCCGAACCGACAAACGGCAACTTCTTATTGTTCATATAGGTATATCCATCAACTGTTGATAACCCTGTTAGATAAACAGTGTTCCATTGACTTAAATCCTCATTAAAACTGCTTGCCATATAATCTTCTTCCATATATTTCAACGTCGGAAACTCTTGTGTAAATGTTATGCTTTGTGCGTTTACTCCAAACATTTCATAGCAGTTTGTTTTCTTATTCACGGGAATACGATTCATATCAATAATAATCTTTGTCCCATTCTCTGCTACTTGTGTTAATTTCGCCTCAGTTTTCTCTTTATCTGTATACGTAAAATCAGAAAGATAAATCTTCTTATATCGCATCAACTCTTCAACAGAATAGTCATCAAGATTCGAACTGCTGCCCTCTTCAAACACCGGATATAGCAGTGCAATTTCCTTTGCAGCTACTCCAATTGCAATATTCTCATAAACTGTAATCGTACCAAAGTTTTCTATCTTCTCATCAAGTTCCAATTGGAATAATAAAGAAGAGCTATTCTGGTCAATTAACTCATAACCTAATCTTTCACCCGCCTGTATTACTTTCTCAATATCCTGTTCTTTCTCTTTTAAACAGTGAATCGGACATAATACCGTGTCCGTTCCCAACTCAATACATCGATCAAACATATAGACATATCGTCCAGTCTCTAGTGCAGTATTTAATAATACAATGTTGCCTGCTGTCTGAGCCCCTTCCCAGCCAGCACCGAATGTATAGGCACGTTTCGTTCCTATCCCTGATACATAATATGGCGCATACGCACCAAACGTACTTAGCTCCATAATTGCCATTCGTTGCTTTGTAATCTCTTTTGCTTCGTTTATTAAAAGGGATTCCCCTAGATTGTATTTTATAGTCTGCTCATCACTAATACGCCCTTCTGGTTCAACATACACATAAGGTATGGAAGAATAGCAGTCTATGAGAAGTAGCAGACACAAAAGCACCATAATCCCTTTCTTTAACTCTTTCCACAAAAACATGGCAAACACAAAGAATGCAAAGGATATTGGAACAAAACGAATCATCCATAAAAACTGACTGAATGGAAGATGCACGAATAATTGGTAAACCGATTTCGTTGTACAAAGAAAGATAACCAATGTACTTAGAAATCCTGGAAGCGTCTTTTTCGTTCCAAACAATGTTCCAAAAAGAGAAATAAAAAATATAGAAAGCCCATAATAAAAGACCGATAAATCTCCATTAAAACGATCGACAGGATTTAACGCAACAAATGCACTCTCAAAGAACAGAACCATAACTTGGTTTCCACTCTCACCACGACTTGCCGCTCCACCCTTTAGTGATGGAATCATCCAGATACCAATAATACATATTCCTAATACCATACCAAGCGCAACTTGCCACACGATATGTTTTTTCTTACTTGCTGCTGCATAAAGCCCAACATAAATCAATACACACGCAACTACCATAAATGTAATTCCAATATGGCAGAGTCCCATAAAGGAAGTATAGAGTATAATAAAAATCATGGAACTCTTCTTCTCTTCCTCGATAAATTTCCATAATGATATTAAAAAGAATGGTAATGCGGTATTAATAATAACACGTGGTAAATTTCCGTCTAATATAAGAAGACGCATATTCTCTGGAAAGAAGAACCACGCTGTTCCAAGGAACACTGCTAGTCCAATTCGCTTGAAACGAATGCCATGAATTAACCAACCAATTGCACCAACAAGATAAATCAAACCACAAAAAACTACATAGGCATCCGAAGACGTTCCTCTAATTGCCCCTTGGATTCCTGCTAATATATATAGCGGTAATGGTGCCCAATAACGCATAATTTCTACGCCGTTATACCACATATGATCGTATAAAGGATATAGATTTCCCTTTTTAATATAATCAATCAATAAATCAGAACGATATAGATGACATAATGTATCTGACCCTTGTGGGTAGTTTCCACCTACTCGTATAAAGTACATAATTCCTATAAAAAATGTTAGGAATACACTTAGAGATGCAATAATCTTCAGTGTAAATACGATTCTAGCTTTATGTTTTGACCTACTAGCACTCCTTTTGGATTTTTTAATAGTTATCTCTACTGGGGCTACCCCTAGTCCCACAGTTTCCTCAGCTATTATAACCTCCATAGAATTCTCTTCGTCCGTCTCTTCTGTTACCGCAATCTCTTGCAGTAACTCTTCAAGTTCTGATTCTACCTCATTGTTTTCTATTCTTTCCTCTTGTATCTCTTCCTTTTTTATTTCTTCCCTATCAATTGCTTTTTCCTTTTCATATTCTAGCTCTTCTCTAAAGTCATTAGGAACTACAGCAATTTCATTTACGTTACTATCTAATAATACGTCTGATACGGAATACGTTCTTGATAATTTATCTTGTATATCAAGTCGCACCAAATGAACTCCCCATTGTTTCTCTTTCTGTTTTAATTCCTGAAAGAAATTTTTTGCTATCACCTCTACTGTAGTAGGTGAATTTTCAAATAATTCTGTATTATTCAAGTTCTTATTCTGATAAGGTTCTAACCATAAGTTGATCTGCTCTTCCAAGTTATTAAATAAATCTAACTCTTTATTTATATTTTGAAAATATAATGTAATTAAAAATGTATGACTATGCTCCCCTTTGTCATCGCCTTTAATATCAGAATGTACTGCATGAAATGAAAAACCTAATTTGTAGCCCTCAAACCCCATAACCAACTCCTCATATTATTTATACACCTTTATTAAATAGAATCATTTATGCCTAAAGTATATCATATAATCTGCCAAGTACAAGATATTTCATCAAAAAACTTTGGAAATTATGCATTATCAAAAACAAACACGATTTGTTTATTCAACGAAATAATTTCCACCTCATATGTTTATTTATTTAACCGTATCGAATAATTATTCATTGCGATTTTTTTAGTCAATACTTTGTATTAAATGTAAAGTCTTTTTATCATTTCTTAGCGTTTTTATAGCACCTCTGGTCCTTTTTTCCTATAGAAAAGCACTTGCAAATTTATAGAATATTTAGTCGATGTATTTTTTCTTATCTTTGCATAATAATAAACAATATATACGTTAATTTTTTGCTTTTTTCTCTCTTTTTACTATAGCATTTTTTAAAAAAAGGAGTATTATGATAGAGTGATTTGTATTCAATTATTTTTTAACTGCATACTTTTTATCAAAGAAATATTCTCTTGCGGTTATATTTCAAAACATTGCTACAAATAATATGGGACAGGAGGAATCCATATGGAGAAAGTGCTTAATCTTTTGTATGATATCGAGGAAAAGGCAAATCGTATTGTTTCTCGAACCGATGAGCAGAAAAATGCGAAACGTAGAGAAATTGAACAAGAACTGTCTTTATTCGAAAATTCTTTAACAGAAGAAACAAACAAACAAATTCAAGTCTTGCAAGACGAAGCAGACAAAGAACTTGAATTAGAGCGAAAAGCCCTCATTGACGATTGCGCAAAGCAGCTAGAAAACCTGGAAACAACTTTTACCATGAATCATGACGCTTTCGTAGAACGTGTTTTTCAAAACATAATTGGGGCGTGATTAAATGGCGAATAATTTACTATCTTACAGTGGCATCACTGCCAAAGTTAAGGCAATGGAAAGTAACTTATTAAAAAACGAAGATTATGTAAAAATCTCAAACTTTGAGAACATACCAGAATTTATTAATTATTTAAAAGCAAATCCTTCTTATGAATCTTTATTTTCTGGATTTGATGAAGGGAGTCTTCATAGAGGACAGATTGAACAATTAATAATCAATTCTTTGTATGACAGTTATGGACGAATCTATCGTTTTTGTAACCAAGAGCAACGAAAAGCTCTTATTTTCCTTTCCTTTCGCTTTGAAACAAATATTATTAAACATTGTCTGCAACATGTTTTTAACGATGAATATGAATACAAAAGCACAAACTTCGATGCATTTTTCAGTAAGCGATTAAAGGTCAATATTGAACAACTAACATCAGCGAAAACAATGGATGAATTCATTAATCTTCTAAAGACAACGGAATATTATCCTATACTGAATGCTGTTCAAAATTCACATAACCCGACCGTATTCGACTACGAAATGCAACTAGATATTTATTATTTTAAAAAAGTATGGAAATTAAAAGACAAATATCTAAAAGGCGACAGTAACAAAGCTTACACAGAAATACTAGGGAAAACTGTAGATTTACTTAATATTATGTGGATTTACCGTTCAAAAAAATATTATGATATTGATTCATCTAAAATTTATTCCTACATTATACCAATATCATATAAACTCAAGAAAAAAGAGATTACTACCCTAATTGAAAGTGGCTCTGTAGAAGATTTCATCACGTTACTAAACACAAATTACTATGTAAGAGTATATGGGACTACAGGAATTACATCATTTGAGAATTTGTATCGATCGTTATTAACTAAGATCTACAATTCAAACAAACAGAAGTATCCGAACTCTATGGCGCCTGTGCAGCAATTCCTTTATCTTAAAGAAATTGAGATAGATAACCTTACTACTGTTCTAGAGTGTATTCGTTATAAGTTACAGCCAAACGAGACACTTAGTTATATACAATAAGAGATTGGAGGTGTAGACGGTGATTGAAAAAATGAAATTTTTAAGTATTACAGGTCCCAAAAGTGACATTGATCGTGTAGCAAATACGTATCTTTCCAAATATGAAATGCACTTGGAGAATGCATTATCCGAACTAAGTACTGTTCAGGATTTAAAACCTTTTGTTGAAATGAATCCGTATCGCGATTTAATGACAAAATCTGAGGAACTTGTAAACAAACTAGATAGTGATTGCTCTGCTTCGCATAATTCTATGACACCATCCGAGGCTGCAGATGTAATTATAAATGCTTTTTCCATGCTAGAAGATTTAAATGCACAAAAAGCTAAACTAAAAGAGAAAAAAACTCATTATAAAGAACTCCTTCATACAATTGAGCCTTTCAAAATGCTTAATTATGACCTTAAAAAGATAATGGAGTTCAAGTTTATAAAATTCCGTTTCGGACGAATTTCACACGAATTTTATACTAAATTTTCAAAATACGTTTATGAGAATCTAAATACTGTTTTTTATGAATGCGACAGCGATGAAGATTATGTATGGGGAATCTACTTTGTACCTGCCACATCCAGTGTAAAGATAGATGCCATCTACTCTTCTCTACATTTCGAACGAATATTCATACCGAATGAATATGAAGGCACACCAGAACAAGCACATGACACAATTTTACGCAAAATAGATGAAACAACAGCGCAAATCAAACAGTTATCTGCTGAAATCAAAAAGAAACTAGAATCTGTTGGACCTGAACTTTTATTGGCGCATCAAACGCTACAAATATTATCACAGACTCATAATATTAGAAAAGTTGCTGCCTGTACAAAAGAAAGAAACGTTGATGCAACTCATGACAATCTAGTATTCTACATTCTTTGTGGTTGGATGACATTATCTGATGCCAATGCATTTATTAAAGAAATAGAAACCGATTCAAATGTGTATTGTATCTCAGAAGATGTTCAGCCAGACGTTAGCACGAAACCACCTACAAAGCTTAAAAATCCAAAGATTTTTAAGCCATTTGAAATGTTTATTCGTATGTATGGTGTTCCTGCCTATAACGAACTGGACCCTACGCTATTCGTAGCGATTACGTACTCACTTATATTTGGTGTAATGTTTGGTGATGTAGGTCAAGGTCTATGTCTCGTAATTGGTGGCGCATTGTTCTACAAATATAAGAAGATGAACCTTGGTGCTATTATATCACTTGCTGGTATCTTCTCTGTTATATTTGGTTTTATGTATGGAAGTATATTTGGTTACGAAGACTTCATTCCACATGTATGGATGAGACCTATGGATAATATTATGTCCATTTTAATTACTGCTATTGTCTTTGGTGCATTTTTAATTATTGTTGCTATGATTCTTAATATCATAAACTCAATAAAAGCCAAAGATTATGCAAGGTTATTCTTTGATACCAATGGTGTAGCTGGTCTAGTATTCTATGGCAGCATTATTGCTTGTGTTGCATTAATCTTTACAGGTCATGCTTTACCAGGAACAATAATTTTAGCGATTATGTTTGGTGTACCACTCCTTTTAATTTTCTTCAAAGAACCAATTGAGAGAAAGATTAAAAAGAAAAGCAACTTATTCCCTGAAGGAAAAGGGATGTTTGTAGTAACCTCGATATTCGAGCTTTTAGAAGTACTGTTAAGCTATGCAAGTAATACTATTTCGTTTCTACGTGTTGGCGCATTTGCTTTAAGCCATGCCGCTATGATGGGCGTTGTGCTTATGTTTGCAGGTGCTGAACATGGCATTGGTAATATTCCAATTATGATTATTGGTAATATCATTGTTGCAGGAATGGAAGGATTAATTGTTGGTATTCAAGTACTACGTCTTGAATATTATGAAATGTTTAGCCGTTTTTACCGCGGAACTGGTAAAGAATTTAAACCATATAAAAACAATAAGTAACGAAACGATAAATTATTAAATAGTTACTAACTAAAACATATTTATATTTAGGAGGAATTCATTATGAATTTAACAACAAGATATATTTTTGTAGCTGCATTAATTTTAAGTATTTTTGTTCCTTTTGGCGCATTCCTATTAAGTAAAAAGAAAAAAGGCGGATTTAAAGCTGCTCTTGGTTTTAACGCATTCTTCTTCTTTGGAACTTTAGTTTTAGCTAACATTCTTATGTTCTCTGGCAATGCATCTGCTGCAACAGAAGTTGCTGCTGCTTCTTCTACTGATGGCTGGAGATACATCGCTGCTGCTCTTTCTACTGGTTTTTCTTGTATCGGTGGTGGTATTGCCGTAGCATCTGCTGCTAGTGCCGCTCTTGGAGCTATGAGTGAAGATTCAAGTATCATGGGTAAAGCATTAATCTTTGTTGCCTTAGCAGAAGGTATTGCTTTATACGGACTTGTTCTTTCATTCACAATGTTACCATAGGTAACATTTGGTATCATAGGTAACATTTGGTACTATAGGTAACATTTGTACAATAGTAACAAGAAGAACAAAACTTTGGAAAGGAGCGCGATTATTAATGCGTATGTATTTAATTAGCGATAACATAGATACCTATACAGGTATGAGACTTGCGGGCGTTGAAGGTGTTGTAATCCATTCAAAAAAACATCTAAAACAGCAACTCGATAAAGCAATAGCTGACAAAACAATAGGCATTATTTTAATAACAGAGAAATTTAGTCGCGAATTTCCTGAAATCGTAGATGATGTAAAATTAAATCGTCGTTTACCTTTAATTATAGAAATTCCAGACCGCCACGGTACAGGAAGAAAACCTAACTTTATTACTGACTATGTAAATGAAGCAATTGGTTTAAAACTCTAATTACTTATCTACGCGGTATTCGCACATAGCTATAAAATTACATATGCTATGCAGATAGTGACGAAAGGAGCAGGATTGCCTTATGACATTAGATGAAAAACTTGATTATTTTTATCAAAGTGCAATTAATGATGCAACAATACAAAGTTCTAATATCCTAGAATCTTACGAAAATAGTTTAAAAGAAATGATTGCTGAGAAGAAGGAAGATCTTAAAAAGCAAGCAGAGCAAAAACTTCGTACAGAATCCGGAAACTTAGTACGTGAGAAAAATAAAAATCTATCCAATGAAGCACTTAATATCAAACGTACCGTAAGTGAAAAGACAAGAGAAAAAGTCGATGGTCTTTTTGCTGATGTAAAAAACAAATTATCTGCTTACATGCAAACACCTGAATATCAATCCTTCCTGATAACAAAAATCAACGAAGCGATTGCTTTCGCCAAAGATAATGAGCTTATCATATACATCAATCCAACAGATACTCATTTAAAGACTGCTTTAGAAGCTGCTACTCATGTAGAGACAACAATAAGCAATATTGATTTCTTTGGTGGTATTCGATGTGTAATTCCAGAAAGGCATATCCTAATTGATAATTCATTTATGTCTAAGCTTGAGGAAGAAAAAGCAAATTTCAAATTATAATTAATCAACATTAGTTATTTTTAATTTAGAAAGTAGGAGGTTGCTCCAATATGAACTTGACAGGTAATATATACGGAATAAACGGTCCTATCGTTTACTTAAAAGGTAATCTAGGATTCAAAATGTCTGAAATGGTTCTTGTTGGTAAAGAGAAACTCGTTGGTGAAGTTATTGCTTTAACCAAGGACACAACTACCATTCAAGTATTCGAAGAAACAACAGGACTTAAACCAGGAGAAGAAGTTACAGCTACAGGAAATGCCATATCTGTAACACTAGCACCTGGCATTATTGGAAATATCTTTGACGGTATTGAAAGACCACTAAAAGAAATTGCAAAAGAATCCGGCGCATTTATATCAAGAGGTGTAAATGTTGATTCTTTAGATACACAAAGATTATGGGACGTACATGTTACGGTCTCTGAAGGTGATAAAATCTATGGAGGTACTATTATTGCAGAAACACGTGAAACACGTGCAATTGTACATAAATCCATGGTTCCACCAACTGTACGTGGTACAGTTATCAAAGTTTCACCAGATGGACAATATACAATTAACGACCCACTTGTTACCATTCTTAACGATAAGGGTGAAGAACAAGTACTTACATTAACACAAAAATGGCCAATTCGTATTCCTAGACCGACTGCAAAACGTTACGCTGCAGATCGTCCTTTGATTACTGGTCAGAGAATTCTTGATACATTATTCCCAATTGCCAAAGGTGGTACTGCTGCTATCCCTGGTGGATTCGGAACAGGTAAGACAATGACACAGCATCAATTAGCAAAATGGTCTGATGCAGACATTATTGTTTACATTGGCTGTGGTGAACGTGGAAACGAAATGACAGAAGTTCTAGAAGATTTCTCAAAATTAGTTGACCCGAAATCAGGTAATCCATTACTTGATCGTACTACATTGATTGCTAATACTTCAAACATGCCAGTTGCTGCCCGTGAAGCAAGTATCTATACCGGTATCACTCTTGCTGAGTATTACCGTGATATGGGATACCATGTTGCTATCATGGCTGACTCTACATCTCGTTGGGCAGAGGCTCTTCGTGAGTTATCTGGTCGTTTGGAAGAGATGCCTGCCGAAGAGGGTTTCCCTGCTTACTTAGCATCCAGACTTTCTGCGTTCTATGAACGTGCAGGATTTATGAGTAACTTAAATGGAACAGAAGGTAGTGTATCGATTATCGGTGCTGTATCACCTCAAGGTGGTGACTTTTCTGAACCTGTTACACAAAATACAAAACGTTTCGTCCGTTGTTTCTGGGCACTTGATAAATCTCTTGCTTATGCGAGACATTTCCCAGCAATTCAATGGTTAACTAGTTACAGTGAATACGTATCTGATTTAACACCTTGGTATGAGAAAAATGTTGGCACAAACTTTATTGATTTACGTAATCAGTTGATTTCTTTGCTAACACAAGAAAGTCAATTGAATGAAATCGTTAAATTAATTGGTAGTGATGTATTGCCCGACGATCAAAAACTTGTTCTTGAAATTGCAAGGGTAATTCGTCTTGGATTCGTTCAACAGAATGCTTACCATCCTTCTGATACGTATGTTCCACTTGAGAAACAGTTAAAGATGATGGAAACAACTATGTATCTATATGATCAATGTAAGAAATTAATCGCAATGGATATGCCTATGTCTTTACTAAAAGAAAGCAATATCTTTGAACGTATCATTTCAATTAAATACGATGTTGCTAATAATGAATTAGATAAATTCAAAGATTACAAAAATGCAATTGACGATTTCTACAATCATTTAATAGAAACGAATGCATAAGGAGGGTTTAAAATGTCAATTGAATATTTAGGACTTAGTGAAATCAATGGCCCTCTTATTGTCTTAGAAGGTGTGCAAGGCGCTGCCTATGATGAAATCGTTGAATTAACCGTAGAGGGTACACAACATAAACTTGGAAGAATTGTTGAAGTCTATGAAGATAAAGCAGTTATTCAGGTATTCGAAGGAACAGAAGAAATGTCCTTAAAGAATACACATACGAAATTAACTGGACATCCAATGGAAATTGCCTTATCCGAAGAAATCCTTGGACGTGTCTTTAATGGTATTGGTGAACCAATCGATGGACTTGGACCAATCATTTCTGATGTAAGAAAGAATGTTAACGGAGAACCTCTTAACCCTTGTTCAAGAGAATACCCACGTAACTTCATAAAAACTGGTATTTCTACAATCGACTGCCTTACTACATTAATTCGTGGTCAAAAATTACCGATCTTTTCAGGTAATGGTCTTCCTCATGATCAGTTAGCCGCACAGATTGTTAAGCAAGCTTCTCTTGGTGAAAATTCCGATGAAGAATTTGCTATTGTATTTGGTGCAATGGGCTTAAAGCATGACGTTGCAGAATTCTTCCGCCGTACATTCGAGGAAAGTGGCGCAAGTTCTCACGTTGTTATGTTCTTAAACCTTGCTAATGACCCAGTTGTAGAGAGATTAATTACGCCTAAAGTAGCCCTTACTGCTGCCGAATATCTTGCTTATGAAAAAGGTATGCATATCTTAGTTGTATTAACAGATATGACTTCTTTCGCAGAAGCAATGCGTGAAGTTTCTTCTTCAAAAGGAGAGATTCCAAGTAGAAAAGGTTACCCTGGATATCTATACAGTGAGTTAGCAACACTTTATGAACGTGCTGGTATCGTAAAAGGCAGCAAAGGTTCGGTAACACAAATTCCAATCCTTACAATGCCGAATGATGATATTACACATCCAATTCCAGACTTAACAGGATACATTACAGAAGGGCAAATCGTTCTTGAGCGTGCTCTTCATCAAAAAGCAGTCTATCCTCCAATTAACGTATTGCCTTCATTATCTCGTCTTATGAAGGATGGTATCGGTGAAGGATATACAAGAGAAGACCACCAAGACCTTGCGAACCAATTATTCTCTTCTTACGCTCGTGTGGGTGAAGCAAGAGCATTAGCAAGTGTTATCGGTGAAGATGAACTATCCCCTATTGATAAGAAATACTTACAATTCGGTACTTCATTTGAAAACGAATTCATCTCTCAAGGGCTTATGGAAGATAGAACAATCGCTGAAACTTTAAACCTTGGTTGGAAACTCCTTACGATCCTTCCTAGAGAAGAACTCGACCGTGTTGATACGAAGATTCTTGATAAATATTATCATGCTCCTGCTGCTAACGAAACTATTTCCGACGAAGAATAAAGGATGGTGAGTATATGGATCCAAATACTTTTCCCACCAAAGGAAATCTAATCCTTGCGAAAAACTCCTTAGCCCTATCTAGACAAGGTTTTGACCTTATGGATAAGAAAAGAAATATTCTTATTCGTGAGCTAATGGAACTCATTGATAAAGCAAAGGGTATTCAATCGGAAATAGATAATACATTTACATCCGCCTATATTGCTCTTCAAAAGGCAAATATTAAGATGGGAATTAATACGGTTCAAGTATTGAGTAAGACAGTTCCAGAAGAAGATTCTATTACGATTAAAACACGTAGTATCATGGGTACAGAGATTCCACTTGTTGATTATGACAATTCACCTCTTACCCCTTCCTATTCTTACTATGGTACTAACTTAGCACTTGATGAGGCTTGTAAGCATTTTAATAGAGTAAAGGAATTAACAATTCGCCTTTCCATGGTCGAAACTTCTGCTTACCGACTTGCAACCAATATTAAGAAAACACAAAAACGTGCAAATGCCCTTAAAAACATAACGATTCCTCACTATACCACATTGGTAACTGACATTCAAAATGCACTTGAGGAAAAGGAACGTGAAGAATTCACAAGACTTAAAGTTATAAAGCGTATGAAGCGCGGCTAAATAAAACAAAATAGCTTATATGATAAATACCAAGTGATTCTTTCTGCCATCACTTGGTATTTATCTGTTACTGTTTCAATCCAAACTGTAAACATTTTGTGTAAACAGTAACATTTATCTATTGCCTCACAAAAGGAAATAACTTATAATGGATATTATGAATGACCAAACAAAGAGAGGTAATTGCATTATTATGAAACGTATTTTAACAATGATTTTAGCAGCAACTCTGTTGCTGTCCAATATAGGATTTACGACGGTACATGCTGAAACTACAAAAATGAATTCGTCACAGACTTCAATAATTGAATTCACTGCGAATGTCTCTGCTGAAGACACTACAGACGCTTCTGATACGTCTGATAAGAAGACTACTGATACTGACTCAAAAAAGTTTAAATGGCCAAAGTTTAAAGATAGCCTTACTTCGGAAGCTGCCATTCTAATTGATGCATCTTCAGGCTTAATCTTATATGAAAAAAATGCTCACGAAAAATTATATCCCGCTAGTATAACAAAAATCATGACTACTCTAGTTGCCTTAGATAATTGTTCCTTGAATGAAATCGTTACATTCTCTCATAATGCCGTCTTTGGAATTGAGCCAGGAAGTACACATATTGCCCGTCAAGAAGGCGAGCAACTAACAATGGAACAGTGTTTATATGCTGTAATGTTAGCCTCTGCTAACGAAGTTGCTAGTGCTGTTGGTGAACATGTTGGTGGTACGATTGATAACTTTGCTGATATGATGAATGCCAAAGCAAAAGAACTTGGTTGTGAGAATACGCACTTTGTAAATGCTCATGGTTTACACAATGATGATCATTATACTTGTGCTTATGATATGGCACTGATTTCTCAGGAAGCAATGAAGAATGAAACATTTCGTAAGATTACAGGTACAAAAACATATGTTATTCCCGTAACGAACAAATGCGATACCGAATTCCCAATAGCCACACATCAACAGTTAATGCTTGGTTACAAGCTCACAAAGAAATATGATGCTTGTATTGGTGGTAAAACAGGATATACCAACACGGCTCGCAACACGCTTGTTTCGTTTGCAAGCAAAGATGGTGTGGAATTAATCTGTGTTGTAATGAAATCAACTGCTACCGATCAGTATAAAGACACGATTAAACTATTTGATTTTGGATTCGATAACTATGAGGCGTTCTCTGTAGATGAATCAGATGCTACTCTATCTATGGACAACTCTATTTTATTTACTAGATTTAACTCTATATTTGATACTTCGACTCCTTTGATTTATACAGATAACTCAAGCAACTATATCCTTCCTGTTGGTGCTTCTCAAAAGGATGTTATTCAAAGTATGAACCTATATGACACACCAAAAGTACAAAGTAACAATGAAATTATAGGTGATATCACATATACATTTGATAGCAAGACAATAGGTAAGCTTAATATATACTACTCCGCATCGGATAAACCCACATTAGAGTCTGTCGCTTTATTAGATAGTGGTACAAGTACAGACGAGTCTGTCACAAGTACATTAAGCTCTGCCGTATCTGCTAAGGCAAAGAAAGATATTAAACCATTTATAATCATTGGTGTTATCGCTGTATTTATTATATTGTTCCTTATCTATTATTTTACTATTGTTTACCCACGCAAAAAGCGTAGGAAAGCTTATTATCAAAAGAAATTTGCACGACATTTTGATGATTTTAATCTATAAAAATATAGCCTTGCAAATGTTAGATTCCATTAACATTTACAAGGCGTTTCTTTTTTCCTATATCACTTTTAATCGTTTTTCTTTTTTTCTTAATTTCGCTTCTGTATATCGTTTCATTAATAATCCCGCATCTTCTTCATTAACGGCTTTCACCACTTTAACAGCATATACGTTATTATTCGTTGCCTTCTTAATTCGAATTTTATTCTTAATGTATCCATGCTTTTTACAATATCCTAAGCTATAATATGTTTTAGAATTGGTTGTAAACCATCGAATCTTCTTCGCAATTCGTTGATTACAAGTATGGCATATAATACCATTGATATCTTTGCTCTCCATAATAGCTTCTTTCGATTCAAATTCCCTTGATATAAACTTATAATACGTTTCGTAATATAGATGAATCTCTTCTTCTTTTGTCTTTGGATTATGAAAGCAATCTATCGAATAATAATTATCTACGATATCATGATCCAACATCTTAAAAATCTCTGCTGTATATTTTGCGTCTACATATGCCCTATGGAATTCTTCCGTCTTATCAAGCTTCACTACATCTACTGCAAACTCCAGTGTTCTTGAAACTCGATCTTCATAGTAACACATTGCAAACAACTTTTGAACATCGTAAAATACAATAGGGTTATCAATGTACCCATCCATGGCATAGTAGTCCAGATTCCTCTGTAACTCTATTAAATCCATGTTCCCCCATGTTGCAAAACGATAATCATCTCCACACCATGCAAAGAAATCTTTTATGACATTTTCAAATGATTCCTCTTTTAGCAAATCACTTATTTCTATATGTATAATCTCTTTGGTAATTGAATGAATTTCATTATAGATTTGCGGTTTAATTAAACGATTAAAACTGCTTACTACTTCCTTCTTTTCATTCAGTTTGACTGCTCCAATTTCTATAATTTCAAAAGGAATTTCTTTTACCTCTGTTCTTTTTCCATAAGGACTTTGATTCCATTCCAAATCAAAAACAATGTAATCCATTCTTTCACCTCCTAACTTATAAAGTGTAGGCGTTATTATTTTTTATTATTATCCTTAATAATTGCCTCTGTAAAACTCTTTTGCGCTTTTAATAATACTTCTACACTTGATTTTTGCCGACGCAATAACTCCTCTTTTGCCTCTCCAACCCTTTGATCTACTAATATATTCATTTGTTTATATTGCTCTTCTATAATATTATAATACTCCTCTTTTCTTTTATTCATCTCGTTCATAATGCAATCTAAAAGAAGATACAACGAAATCAAAAACACTACGCTTGTTCCAATTATAGAAACACTGTCTTTTCTCCATTCTAAATAGCAATAGATTTCTATTAATAACGCAAATGCAAAAAACATAATGTAAAAGGGTAATCCCAAAATTTTTTTTCTCATACGTATCACCTATCTTTCGTTATTATATAACATTTCGTCTTAGCGTATGCATGTTTTGTTACTTGTTAAAAGGTTTCGACCAAATGGTTCGAAACCTTTTTTGTTTCCGTATTTTATCATAACATTTTTTTGGTAGAATTCCAAGATTTATATTCATTAGAAACATGAGTTAGATGCAATAGTCACCAGCATATTACACCGTTCTGTACAGTCTCTCACATCTTTTTCCGTGACACCATAAAATGTATAAAAGAACATTAATTAATAAGGACTTTAATAATCAGCCAAACAATTAATAACCATATAAGTACGATTGGAATTGCATAAAACCATTTCTTAGGTTTTCCATCTTTCCATAGATTCTCTGCCTGTTTACGATTCTTCTCAAATACTTCTTTTGGTATAAACCTTACTGTCAACGAAACCAAAACTGGCAATAAAATCACATCATCTAAATACCCCAAAACTGGTATAAAGTCAGGAATCAAATCAATTGGCGAAAGAGCATAGCCAATCGTTATGCCTGCAAATATCTTTGCAATAATAGGTGTCTCCTTATCTTTTAATGATAAAAAAATAGCAGGAATATCTGCTTTTAACTTTTTGGCACGGTTTTTTAAATCCATCTTTACGTCTCCTATGTGATTTTTTTCTGTTTTTCTTCCTTATCGTATCTCTATCTTATATTTCTATTTTACGTTTCCGTTTCTTTTTATTTTTTTTATTACCTCATCTACCGAAATACACTCAGCATATCTGTCTTTCCAGATAAACTCATTATAATACTTATAGCTCTCTCCACCTGTCATAAATAAATTATCTACCGTTGAATTTGCGTTTTCTGGAACAATTACGTGAAGACCATGTTCAAATGCACATTTAATACTGGCATCAATGCAATACTCTGTTTGAAGCCCTACGATAACAACCTCTTTTTCTTTTTTTGTGTTCAGATATTCTAATAAACCCGTATCTTTAAATGCACTATTCACTGTTTTATCATATATTTTTTCATCTGGTTGCGGTTTGAATTCTTCATATATTTCAAATCCTTCTGTACCTTTTGTTAATTCATTTTCTGCACCATCATCATGACGAACATAAATAACCTCTATATCATTTAGTCTAGCTACGTTTATCAATTTTTTTATATTACTAACAAAAGCCTCAAAATTGTATAGCTTATTATTTGTTATTAGCTTTTGTGTATCAATTACTAGTAAGACCATATTGTCCTCCTTAGAATTCTGACTTTTATGTAGAGTAATTATAACATTTATGTAGGAACAATTCTATCTGCTTTTGGCTTTTTAATGTAGGTAGTTTTTGTGAGTAGTATTTTCTAAAAATTGAGGGATAGAGAAATTTATAACTAACTACTCATAATAGTAAAAAAACAAGGAGCGTACTATTTATGAATACTTTAGATAACTGCATCATGGAATACATAGAATACTGCAAATACAGAAAGAGACTAGACCATAAAACCTTAAAAGCTTATAAAATCGATTTAGAGCAATATAAACCTACGACTGTAAAACGAAAAATTGCCAGCTTAAAATCATTTTTTCATTATCTTGAATACAAAGAGCTTTTAATTGAGAACCCATTTGACAAGTTAGATATTCGTTTTCGAGAAGCCAAACTTTTACCCAAAACAATTTCCTTTCAATCTATACAAAACTTTTTGTCCATACTATATGCACAAAAAGAGCAAGCACAATCTGATTACCAATTGCGTTGCTCAATCCGGGATATTGCTGTTATTGAATTACTATTTGCTACTGGAATGCGTATATCTGAACTTTGTTCCCTTAAACCAACAGATATTGATTTTGAAAACAATACTATATTGATTTATGGAAAAGGGGCAAAGGAACGAATTCTACAAATTGGCAATCCTGACGTTCTTTCTGCTTTACTACTATATCAGAAACACTTTAAGTCTGATATTGATGCTTGTGGCTATTTTTTTGTGAACAGACTACAACACAAATTGTCCGATCAGTCTGTTCGCTTTATGATAAATCATTATGTAAAACTTGCAGGAATCAATCAGCATATCACCCCACATATGTTTCGCCATTCTTTTGCTACTCTTTTACTAGAGCAGGATGTTGATATACGGTATATTCAACGTATGCTTGGACATAGCTCGATTAGCACCACGGAAATATATACTCATGTATCTAATGTTAAGCAGAAAGATATTTTGTTTAATAAGCATCCTCGAAACCTTATGAGGGTTAATGAAGGATAATATATGATTATTATTACAACATAAAGTATAATAGGAGATACCAATGAAAGATTACTTACCTACCATTTTCAAAAGTCCTACAAAAGAATTTGTAAATCGAACAGAAATTCGGAACATTATAATGCAAGAATGTGAACAAAAAATACAAAAGAAAAATTATTTTAAAACAATTGCTATTTATGGTATTGGAGGTATTGGAAAAACACGTTTAATCGAAAAAATTAAGGAGACAATTCAGAATAGTTCATACAAAAGGAAGATAATACATATTTCATTTGAAATTGATAAGAACCAACAAAGTCTTGACAATTTAATAAAAATTAGAAAAGCTTTTTTAAAAAGTTGTCCAATATTCGATTATGCATTATTAGTTTACTGGGATAAGAATCATTCAGAAGTACTTAATAAAGATTTTATGAATCATCTTAAAAATAATTTCTTTACAAATTCTTGTGATATATTAATAGAAAATTCCGAATTACTTTCAGGGGTGGTTCCTGGCTTGGAAATTTTATCTAAAACTCCTTCTGTGAGTAGTATTTTTGAAAATGTTAACAAAATTATTAATATTATAAACAATACAGAACATAGAAAGTTAATTGAAAATATACCTAGTATGCCTGATTCAGAATTAATTAATCTTATGCCTATATATTTAGGATATGATATCAGAAGATATATGGAAAAAAATCCAGAAGAATATACTATTTTTATTTTTGATTCTTACTATCAAAGTCAACCTTATTCAGAATCACAGGAGTGGTTATTGAAATTAATAGGTACAATTCGACATGGTCTATTTATTGTTACAAGTCGAGAAAAGTTACAGTGGTTAGATAATAATGATGATATGTACATATATCAATTAAAGTCATTTCCAGAAGATGCTGCCCGCGAGCTACTAGAACACTATATTTCTAAAAAAGAATCTGAATTAATTGACTCAATAATTGATAGCACTGAATGTGTTCCTATTTATATTAATTTAGCAATAGAAGTATACAAAAAAGAATACTCTAATAACCCTGAAGTAATAGTAAAAAAGTCACTTTTTCAAGATAGAAATCTTTTGGTAAATCAGTTTATTAATCATATGAATTCGCAATGGCAAGAAACACTATTGAGTCTTTCTGTTATTAGAGTTTTTAATCAAGACATTTTTAATCATTTAATAAAAGAACAAGGACTTTCCTGCCCAGTAACAGATTATTATGACATAATTAATGTAAGCTTAATTAACTATATTGAGAATTCAGAGGAACTCATTAAATTACACGATGTATTTAGCAAAAATGGTGCTTGTGTCTTAAAGCTTAATGCCAGGTTGCATATTTTTAGAATATATTTAAAATATCTAGCAAAAAGAACATTTTATGTAAATGATACATTATCTCTAACTTCAAAAATCACTTTATTTTTAAATATTCTTACACTAGAAGAGGAATTTTCCAAGGAAACAACACTTGAAATATCAGATTGGGAATTAACATTAGATATATTTTTTGAGTTGTATGATATGAAAGCATCATTTTCTCCCCCTAAACCATGTTCACTCTATGCTGATGATTTCAATGACATATTATATTTAATCAATTCTATTCATCATAAAAGTATTAGTACACTGGAGTCTATTAAACAATTTGAATCAGTGAAAACTCCGAAGATATTTGGTAAACACGAAAAATCTTATTTACTCTTAATGAAATACGCTATTTCACTTTTGGGTGAATATGACGAATGGTATTTACTGTTATTAGAGCTAAAGGAACAACTAACGCAAGAAGATGAAGGACAATGGTATGATATTAGAATAAAATTGTATTTAATTGACTATTGGATCATGGATGGTTCATTTAAAGAAGCGTGTCAATCACTTATTGAATTGAAAGACAAATTACCATATAGCTACTTTTCAGCAGAAAATGTATTACACATATTTCGATATATGGGACATCTATATCGTTTTAATCTTTTTTGTGAGAAGGCCATTTTATCTTACAAGGAAGTCTTAACAAAGCTACAAGAGTCCCATATGATTAATGTTTATATTCAAACAAATTTATTCGAAACAAATTGCTACTTTAATCCTGAATATATAGATGAACATTTTGATGAGACTCTTAATTGGGCTCAAAAACTTAAGCATAAAAAAAATATTGGTAAACTGTATTATTCAAGAGCAATCGCAAGAATTGTTAAAGGTAATTTTAGTGGTGCATTGGAAGATATTAATGAAAGTCTTAATATTAACCAACAAGATGGATATAAGTCGGGCGAATTATTTGCATACATGGCGCAATCATATCTAAATTATGCACAAAATGGGTATGTTTTACCTGAAACAGAAATAGTCATAGAATCTTTACTAGAGCAAAATCATGTATATGAATTTTTCCGCCTACCATTATTTCTAATGGCCAATGATATCAATAACGCAGAAAAAATGCGTATTAAATACAAATGGCTGGATTTTGATTATACAGTGGCTCAATATAACAAGTTTTTAACTATTATTCGTCCTCAAAGATAGTAGAGACCATATTAATAATTTGCTTATTTCCAGCTGAGTTATTTTTACATTTAAATGCCAATTCAATATCGTTAAAAATTTCAAGCATATTATCATCAGAGCTTTTCCATTTATTTTGGATAAGCTCCATAGCATTTTTTATATTTTGCGTCTCACCATTTCTGAGGGGAAATATAGCATTAAGTTCTTTTTTACATATTTGCTCATAGATGAATGAAGTATTTAGACCATATAAATGACTCATAATACAAACTTGTCCTCTTGGTTTACTTGCATATAGTGCATTAGAGCAGCCTTGAATACTGTTACTACAATCAATAACTATATCAAATGTATTTGCTACTGTGCTAATGCAAGGTCGAATGCGAAAGTTATTTATAAGATTTTCCAAACGATTACTATTATTTTCACAGACAAATACTTGGTTGAAACAAAGCACTCTTGTAAGATAAAAACAAAAAAGCATTCCAATACTTCCACCACCTAATATTAATAGTGGTTCATTTTTACTTAAATTAATCATCGAAATTGCATGAAGTACACATGATAGTGGTTCAATTAAACATGCTCTTGGAAGCCATTCAATGATTGGAATATGGTAGAGATACTTATAATGTATGTTTGCATAATTAGAAAATCCGCGATTAGTAAAGAGACTGTCATTATTTCGAATACAAAGATGCGACTGATTTGCTTGGCAATAGCTACATTTTCCACACCGAAAGTTAAAATCTGAAATAACTAAATCTCCAATTGAAAAAGTAGTAACTTTTTCTCCAAAATCAATTACTTCTCCAACCCATTCATGTCCAAGTGAAATTGGATATATATTTCTTCGACCAAGATAAGTAGAATAATCTCCACCACATATGCTACAATACAGATACCTTATGCATACAAATTCAGCATCTGGAGTAAATAAATCTTCTTTATGTTTTTTTATCATAAATGGTTCGCTATGATAGAATACTGTGTTTTTTATCATTTTTTATGTTCATCACCTTTTATTTTATGTATAAAATCTACTGTGTTTATCTTTAATTTATCAGAATATCCCTCATGATATGCCTTTCCTATTAATGCACCTAATAATGGAATGTCTTGTTTGGTAAGACCACTTATTGTTGCAGCAGACATACCCAAGCGTAAACCATATCCAATATTATAGGGAAGAAGACGATAATTTGTTAAGATACCCAATCTCTCTAATATCAGAAATAAATCAAAGGTCTTTTCTTTGCATGGTGGTTTTATCCAACAATGATGAGTTGGAGGTTCTGATAATTTTGTATTACGTGAAACAATAGGAACATCATTTACCATTAGTTCATAATCAAGAGCAAGAGCATTTTTAAGCATGTTTTGGGATAAATTGTGTAATTCATCCAGATGCCCCAGTAAAAGACCAGCAGAGTAAATAGAAAAAACATGCATATTAGATACATATGTACTAATACCAGAACGTAATTTTTCCCAATATTCATTTTTTACTTTTGTACATACAAAGGCTCTTTGTGGTCCAGGAAGATTTTTGTGCATACTAGATAATATTAAATCAAATCCCATATCAAATGGATTTTTATAGTCTCCACATATAATATTAGTCAAATACTGTGACGCATCAAATATTTTATAGCAGGAAGTACATTCATTTAGCCAAGAAAAATCTTCATAGTCTATACCTTCGCTTCTATCAATAAAAAGAATTTTGGGCTGATAACAGTCTATCATTTGTTGGCACTTTTCTTTGTCAATACACCTATTTTCTGTATCAAAAGGTATTTCTTCAATCTGTAATCCCAAGCGTTGCAAAATAGCTTTTCCAGATAAATGCCCACCAGCTTTTTCAGGAAGAAGCATAACCTTATCACCTATGTTGGTAATACTCATAAAGAGTACAATATGAGCATGTAGTCCTGATAAAAGACGCATAGAAAGCTTTTCAGCACCCAACAAATCAGCCCAAAGTTCATATATATTATTTATATCCTTGTTAATCGAATCTCTTCCACTAAATTGTAATTTTGATTGAAATTTGCTGTCAGTGTCACGAATGCTATCTGTATTGTATAAACCATGCAAAAATGAGTTACAAGGCATAAGAATATCATCTGGTGGTATATTTTCAACTGGGTTTAATATTAAGGTATCTTGAAATATTTTTTTTTGATTTTTTAGAGACTCATATAAATACGGTATTTCTTGATTTATACTATTCATTATTAAGTCCTCCATTTCATCTTATTTAATAAATAATAATCATATATTATCCTTCATTGTTTTTTATTTTTTTGTAATGATTTAACATGTTATAAATTGGTAAATAACATCATATTTCATTATATCATATATCCACTCTATATTTTGTCGAATTTTACTGAATAAATATTATCTTTCGTAACTTTTTAGGCCTCCCCCTGTTCAAATAATAAAATCAAAATAGACTAAAATAGCATTCTTAATGATTTTCAGATAATTTCCAGACAGATCTTCACATTTAAAGCAGTCTGAGATATTTCCAAAAACAATACATCATTATTCCTACGCCCAGTCTTCCACCACCAAACCTTCTACACGGATAAACTCTCTTGTGTTATTTGTAACTAAAATAAGTCCTTCCGCTTTTGCATGTCCAGCAATCTGCATATCCATTGGACCGATTGGAGTACCTTTTCTCTCAAGATTTGCTCTAATCTTTCCATACTCCTCAGCAGCATAGCAGTCAAATTCCAAAATCATAATAGATGATAGAAAAAGAGTCATAGCAAGCCGATTCTTCTCTCTTGCTTGACTCTTTTCAACACCATGCATCAATTCTGCATAAGTAATTGCTGAAATACACATCTCATCCGGACTATGTTCCAAAAATTTTTTAATTACAGTTTCTGGTTTATGCTTGATGGCATAAATACAGATATTTGTATCTAGCATATATTTCATAGTGTTTCACGCTCCTGCACAGCAGGCTGTTCACGCCCCTCAGCCATAAAATCCTCTGTGAAAAGACTCAAACTGCTTAGAAAACCTGTCCATTTGTTTTCTTTTGGAATCAGAATCACAACATCACCAATTTTATTGACTGCTACCTCTTCTCCACTAAATCTGCATTCCTTCGGAAGTCTCACTGCTTGGCTTCTTCCATTTTCAAATACTTTTGCTGTCATCATGTTTATACTCCTCCTTATACTTTTAGTATATATCAAGGTATATATTTCGTCAAGGGTAGAATATAAAAAATGCGGAATTATTTTACTATATCATGCACGATAAAAATAATAGAAATAACAATCGGAACTTAATACATATTTTGATGTTAATATGAGCCTTACCAAAGAAGGAATTGCTAGAATGCTTGAAGAGTACGAGACTGACTATCATACTACTATGAATATTGATGAAATGGCTACACTCCTCTATGATTATACATCCGGTACATAGGTATTTTCACCAGCTCTGCTGGTGGGAAAGCTATCTTATTCATAATATATAAACCTTTTATCTCCTCACGATCCTCACCAACACCCAACCACACACCATAACAAAAACCAAAAGTATCACTATCAAAGGAATTAAAAAAGCAACCTCAAACTTTTCACATGTCATCAACCTATATCCCCACGTAGCAGGAAGCACTTTACCAACCTCCTCAAATCCTTTCGGTAACATCTCTATAGGAAACATAATTCCCGACAGCATGATTGACGGTAAAAAAACAATCTGCGAAATCATAGTAAGTTTCGATATATTTTTTACCAATACCCCCAAAGCACTTCCAATACTTAATGTTGTGGCAATGAATACGATAAGAGAGCCAACATAAACAGGTAGATTTTTAGGAATTGTTGCATTAAAAGTAATCGGAGCGACAACCAATATGATAATGCTCATCATGAATAGATGTATAAATGCTGATATAACATGCGTAACTACACCTAAGAATAGTGGCACACCATTAACTTTGTATACATTTTTTATATTGCCACCATAGATCTCAACAAGTGGCGGTGGTAAACCGATCAGAGCTCCCATTGAAACACCGAATACGGTCATTGACTGTATAATTGTATGATGAGCTTCTGGGTTAATCGATGTGAAGATTCCACCCATAAAGGCAAAAAACATTAAAGGAACTAAGTAACAGGTTATCAGCATCGTTTTGCTTCGTATATCCAATTTCCATTGTAATGCAACTCCATATAAAAATGCGCTCATTCACCATTCCCCCTTGCTATATTGATAAAATGCTGTTCCAGTGTTCCTCTGTCTATTTTGATATCTAATACTGCAATCCCCCTACGCTTGTAATCTTTAAGCTGAGTTAGCATTGTGTCATTGATGTTGTTGGACTCAAAACTCTCAACTCCTTGCTCAGTCTTTATGTGGATTGTACAGCAGCGTCCAATCTTTTCAGTCAATTCTTCAGCCGTACCAATAAATGCGATATTGCCATCTTTCAGTATCGCAATGCGGTCACACAAGCTCTCAACCTCTGCCATATCATGGCTTGCCATAATGATGGTCTTTCCATTTTCCCTTAATTTACGAATTTCTTCATGAAGCGATATTCTCCCCTCCACATCAAGTCCAGCCGTAGGCTCATCAAGAAACACAATGTCTGGATTGCAGATTAAGGAGAGTGCTAAATGCAAACGTCGTTTTTGCCCTGTTGACAATTCCTTATACTGCTTCTTTACAAATGCATCAATACCAAGAGCCGTAAGCATCCCACTATCAATTTTCACTTTATTCCATTTTGCAAATAGTTGCACAGCCTCTATTGCTCTAATATGCTCAGGAAGTGATGCTGATTGCAGTTGAATTCCCATCTTGCCATTTACTACAATATTGCCACTATCGTATCCTCGTAATCCTTCAATGCACTCAAGAGTTGTCGTTTTACCTGTACCGTTTACACCGAGTAATGCAAATATTTCACCTTTTAAAACATTAAAATTCAAACCATTTAGCACGGTATGATTGTTATAGCTTTTTTCTAGTCCTTCAACTTGTATGGCATAACTCATTTTGTTCCCTCCCCTAGCGGATCATAACCCAATGCTATAAAATAAGCTCCGAGAGCTGGTTTGATAAATCTTTCCGCACTATTTTGTTTTTCCTTCCACTTATTATCTAAACCAACAGGCTTTTCAGAAAACTCCATAAGCTTAGGTAGCATACTCATATCACCACCGGTAAACTCCATAATCATATCCCAATACTTCTTCGCAAACGCTTGCCCTTTATGACTTTCAGGCAATATGTTGTCCTCTTGATATTGTATCGCCTCATCCGATAAACGATTGAACATATCAATAAAAGCCAATCCACTTTCTTTATCAAAATGCCCCCGAATATGTTCAAGAGTACTTTCATCAAAATGTTTAATCAACCAGTAAAACTCATTTTTCATTCGTAAATTTACAATAATATCAGCATATTTTTTAAAATCCACTGATTGCATTTGCAGCACTTCTGCTTTTAATCCCTCTACTGCTTCCAATGATTCTAGTAGACTCTTCATCTTTTCACGAATACTAGCTGCCTGTTCTGTAAGTACATGTGCAACCTCAGCAGGAGTATCAAGAGAAACCAACTTATCTCTTATATCTTCGAGTGAAAATCCCAAAGACTTCAATGATAATATTTGATGAAGCTTTATCATATCCTTATCTGTATAAAGTCTACGCCCACCTTGACTCTCTGACGATGGAGAAAGCAAACCTTCTTTATCGTAATATTGTAACGTGCGAACGGTAGTCCCCATCTTTTTTGCAATCTCACCTACAGTCATATATCCTTTAGGAATTCCCCCATCTTTGCTCATAATAAAAACACCTCCCATTTGTATAATCGCATTATAACATCTTACGCTACGTCACGAGCAAGCCTTTTTAGAAAATAATTCTTTGCATTTCAGCAATCTGCATATCCATTGGACCAATTGGATTACTTTTTCTCTCAAGGTTTGCTCTAATCTTTCCATATTCCTCAGCAGCCTAACTGCCAAACTCCCCAGTCTTTATTATACTTTTTTACAAAGCAACATTTTCCCAACCCCTTACTTTACTAATCCCCCCTTCTATGATAAGATGAAACCACGTTGTATCATGGTAAATCTATTACCATCTTCTCAACATAATGAATGTCCAAAAGGAGTGTATGCACATGGGAATGTTTCTAAATAGTATCATTCCATACGAACGATACAAGAATATCTCTAAAACAAGATTTTTTGTTGATAAAACACCACTAATTGATGAAATTATTTCGGCAGTAACAATGGATGGTCAACAGTATCTTTGCATTACTAGACCACGTCGCTTTGGTAAGAGTGTTATGGCCAATATGATTGGAGCATTCTTTGGAAAAGTATTTGATGGAAAAGATATATTCAATACACTTAAAATATCTGAGTCTGAAAATTATAAGAAACATATAAATCAACATAATATAATTTATATTGATTTCAGTGAGATTCCCGAAAAATGTTCATCCTATGATGAATATATTTCCAGATTTTTAGATGGTTTAAAAAAAGATTTGCATGACGCATATCCACAAATAGTAACGGATTCACATAAAGCAGTCTGGGATATTTTAACGGAGATATTTCAAAAGACAATGCATAGATTCATTTTCATTATAGATGAGTGGGATGCCCCTTTTCATATGCCGTTTATTTCCAATGAAGACCATCAAAAGTTTCTTATATTTCTAAAGGCATTGTTCAAAGATAAAGTTTATGTGGAATTTGTCTATATGACAGGTGTACTTCCAATAGCAAAATACTCCAGTGGTTCGGAGTTGAATATGTTTTTAGAATATGATATGGCAATGTCGGAAAGATTCAGCGAATATTTTGGCTTTTCAGACCTTGAGGTTGATACTCTATATAAAATATATGACAAGTCTGTAAAAAAAGCAAAAATCACCAGAGAAGACTTACGTATATGGTACAATGGCTACCACACTGCTGCTGGAGAACGATTGTATAATCCACGCTCTATTGTAAGTTCATTGGCAGACAACCAATTGAAAAGTTACTGGACGAGTTCTGGTCCTTACGATGAGATTTTCTATTATATACGCAATAACATAGAAGCTATTCGAGATGATCTTGTTTTAATGATTTCTGGTGAAGGTGTTAAAGCGGAAATACAAAATTATGCTGCGGCATCTATGCAGTTAAATACAAAAAATGAAATTTACTCCGCAATGGTCGTTTATGGTTTGTTGACATATGATGATGAGACTGGTGAAGTATTTATACCCAATCAAGAAATTATGAATCAGTTCAAGAAACTGCTTATGTCAAAGGATTCTTTAGGCTATGTGTATCGTTTAGCAAACGAATCAGAAAAAATGCTGAAAGCAACGCTTCGTGGTGATACAAAAACAATGGCTGAAATTCTTAAATTTGCACATGATACCGAATCTCCAATCTTTTCTTACAATAGTGAGATTGAATTATCCGCTGTAGTTAATCTTGTTTATCTTGCAGCACGAAATGAATATCGTGTTGAACGGGAGGATAAAGCCGGAAAAGGTTTTGTTGATTTTATTTTTTATCCCGAACGTCGAAATGCAGATGCATTTCTTTTGGAGTTAAAGATAGATTCTACACCAGAAGAAGCGATTGAACAAATCAAACAGAAGGACTATACACTTTGTTTTAAAGGAAAACTCGGAGAAAAAGAAAAATACACAGGAAATATTCTTGCTGTAGGAATCAGCTATAATAGGAAAACAAAAGAACACTCATGTAAAGTTGAACTGCTTTAGGAACTTCCAATATCTCACTTTACTAATTAACGCTTCTATGCTAAGATGAAACCATAATTAGCGTGACATAATGAAAGTTGAGAAGGAGTGTGAAAACATGGCAAAGGTATTTAATGTGACTGGTGATTGTAAACCCGAAAAACATTACATGGTTAATATTGATGAACGCTTATTAAAAATACGAGAACTTGTCGATGATGGAAAATACTTTACAATTAATAGAGCACGACAGTATGGAAAAACAACTACACTACGAGCTTTAAATCAATCTTTGCAGAAAAATTATTATGTCGTTCTAATGGACTTTCAGACATTTGGAAATGCAAAGTTTAAAAATGAGAATATATTTTCTATTACATTTTCCAAAATTTTTCTACGCGGATTGAAAAGAAATACGCTTTCCCACCATAAGGAATTTGAGACTTCTATCTGTCAACTAGATAACATTGAAAAAGAAAAACAAAAAACCTTTGAATTAACGGAACTTTTTGAAGAACTTAGTGCGATTTGTAGCACTTCAGATAAACCAATTGTACTAATGATTGATGAGGTTGACAGTGCAACCAATAATCTGGTCTTCTTAGACTTTCTTGCACAACTTCGGGCATATTACATTGATCGAGATGTTCAACCAACATTCCACTCTGTTATTCTAGCAGGTGTATACGATATTAAAAATTTAAATCGAAAGTTTCGTTCGGATGATGAACATAAAACTAATAGCCCTTGGAACATTGCTACCGATTTTGATGTTAATATGAGTCTTACAAAAGAAGGAATTGCTAGAATGCTTGAAGAATATGAGGCTGACTATCATACTACTATGAATATTGATGAGATAGCTACACTTCTCTATGATTATACGTCTGGGTATCCTTTTCTTGTATCTCGATTGTGCAAACTTATCGATGAGGAGGTTGGAAAAGTTACCGAATTCCATTCCCAAGATACAACGTGGACCAAAAACGGATTTAACGAAGCCGTTCGGATGATTTTATCGGAAAAAAATACTCTATTTGAATCCTTAATCGGAAAACTAACTAGTTATCCAGAGTTGAATTCCATGCTACGCTCTCTACTATTTACTGGAAAAAGCATTGTTTATAATTCAGATGAGCCAGCAATTGATACTGCAACGATGTTTGGGTTTATTAAGAATCAGCACGGCATAGTGGCTATTGCAAATCGTATTTTTGAAACACGCCTTTACAATCTATATCTTTCAACAGCAGAGATGCAAGGACAGGATATTTATAAAGCATCTCTGCAGGATAAAAACCAGTTAATTGTAGATGGGCATCTGAATATGTGCCTAATTCTTGAGAAGTTTGTCGTGCATTTTAACGATTTGTATGGTGATAGTGATAAAACCTTTGTGGAGGATGAGGGCAGAAAATACTTCCTGCTTTATCTAAGACCAATTATCAATGGGACTGGAAACTACTACATCGAATCTCGTACCAGAGAGCTTCGAAGAACCGACGTAATTGTTGATTATCTTGGAGAACAGTTTATTATCGAAATGAAGATTTGGCATGGTAACGAGTACAATAACCGTGGTGAAAAGCAACTTGTTGGATACCTTGATGATTACCACGTGAATAAAGGATACATGATTAGTTTTAATTTTAACAAGAAAAAGCAGATTGGAGTTCATGAAATTATTGTTGGTGATAAGACTTTAATTGAAGCAACCGTTTAATTTCTAAACTTCCTTTGTTGTCTACTTATTGTAGAACTATTGCAAAATATATTTTGTAATAGTTCTATTTTTATTATATTTTTTTAGCACTCCTTAAAGTAACATTTTTCGACAAATCATCATATAATGTACAAAACTATAAAGGAGCATTCCTATGAAACAAAAACTAATTGCTTTATTCTCAATATTACTTCTTTCCTACCTGTTTCTGCCAACACCCTGCTCGCTTGCTGCTTCACCAACTGCAACGCTTACTATAGATGGCACATTGATTGGCACGTATCCTTCTGTACAGCAGGCTGTAGATGATGTTTCAAATCAAGCGGGAAGCCAATTTGTCATAGAAATTGCATCGGGAACTGTCACTGATTCACTGGGTATTATACAACAGCCTAACAAAAATCTTACCATATGTCCTCAACAGGGAGCTACGGTTACCTTTACCAACACGATTACCATAGATGGCGATAATCATTATTATTATCCAGAAACTCTGCTGATCCAAGGGATTTCTTTTGACTTTAGCTCTAGTTTACTGCAAAACTGTATTAACCTTGCGGAACTTACAACGCCTTTCGATCATTGCTATGCGCATAATATTACAATTAACAACTGTCATTTCACAGGCATGGAAGGCTTTACTGTTGGCATTCAAAGTGTGGCAGGTGGTATGCGCAATATTGCCATTACAAACTGTACCGCCAGCAATATGCACAGTCTTGCACAACTTAAGGCTGTAGCTGGCTATGCACTGATTCAAAATTGTATTGTTACCAATTCTGAGTCAGGCGTTAATTTTTACGGAACAGCTAACCTTCTTGTTGACAGTTGTCAGTTTACTATCACAGACTATGCTGTACGTAGTGGACAGGGCTCAGGTACTATTATTAGTAGTGGTTCTGTAACCATTAATAATAGCATTTTAGAAAACAATTCTACTACTGACGGCGTTATTGTATTACGAGGTGATAGTAGCCCAAACATCAATATTCTCCACTCCATTCTTACAGCTTCTGGAACAGATGGTAAGACGGTACAAAATCTAAATGCTACAAGGATTTCGTCATATAAAATCTCTTTTTTGGAGACCGACATAAATGGTTTGATTTCTGACATTGATACTTCGACTATTACTACAATCGATGATCCAAACATACCAAATGGCCCTATCAATCTTAACCCCCAACCTGATTATGAATGGCTACTCATTTTTTTAATTATACTTTTCACAGTGCTAATCATTCTTGTCATTATCGATATTATTTTAACCATTCTACGCCGAAGACCTCATTGTCCTTGTTGCTGTCCTCGATGTAGAAGATGCTAGTCACTATAATAGGTTAACCATATATAAATTGATTTAAAGATAGTGTTCATTCAAACGATTGAGCACTATTTTTGTTACTATCCAAGAAGTTAGTATATAATTGATTTATTCTATAAATTTTTAGCGTAATTCACAATTTTTATATGCATGAATTTCTATATTTCATAATGATTCTATGTATCTTTAAACATTATGAACAAAAAACATAAAAAAACACTGGACATAGCATACATTTTGCTTTATTATAGTAAAGTGACTGAACAAACTAACATATTGTTTTGTCACTTTAAAATCACTTTTAATTGAAAGATATCCTTACTTATGAGGGGAATAAGGAAGGTATGGGGTTGCTTTATTTTTCAATAATGTTGTTAACTAATTTACTAGCAATGTGAGTGATTTTAACCCAAAAGGGAATTTAATGTTTATACCCAAATTATATCGAGGAGGATTCATTATGAAAAAGAATTTCTTAAGGAAGTTTGCATTTGTGCTGGTTTTTATTTTATTTATTACAGGGCTTACACCAGCAACACTTTCCGAAGCAGCCAGTGTACAATCTTTAAATGCAACTTCTAAAACATTAAACGTTGGTAAAACCTTCGATTTCAATGTTAAAGGTAAAGTAAGTAAGTCCAAATATGTTTGGACATCAAGTAACACAACGGTGGCTAAAGTAAACAAGAGTAATGGTTTAGTTACTGCCATGGCTCCAGGAAAAGCTACAATTACTTGTAAGATTACTCTACCTACTAAGAAAACAGTTTCTTTAAAGGCTACTGTTACTGTAAAACTACCTGCAACTGGTGTTACAGTTAATAATTCTGTAGATACAGTAAAGGTTGGTGTAGATGTTTATGATTTTAATAGAACTCTAACACCTGCAAAATCTACTGACAAAACTTACTGGGAAATTGATAATGCATCAAATACTGCTGGTGCAACTATGAAATTAGATGGAACAGTAACTACTACTCAAGCTGGTGAATTCAAATTCAGAGCGGTTACTGCTGCTAACAGAACAAATTATGAAGCTGGCAAAACTACAGCAACATCTTCTTGGTATACAGTAAAAGTTCCATTCGTTATGGAATCAGTAAAACAAATTAGCAAAAATGAAATCCAATTAACTTTTAATTCTAATGTTAAAGAATTACTTAGTTTAAGTGATTTTAATATTACATATACAACAATTAATCAAGAAAACATTAGTGATATAAAATATTCAGACAACGGAAAAGTAGTTACTCTTACTATCTCTTCAACATTTATCTATGGTTTGGATTATACAATCACTTGTAAAGAATACTCTAAAACATTTACAGGATCAATTGCTGCAGAAATTGACAACACTACTTCTCCAAGTACTCCTGATCCAGAACCAATCGTTACACCAGATCCAGTAATAATGACTTCTCTTGAATATTCAGCCGCAATGGCTCCTGGTTGGAATCTTGGTAATTCCTTTGATTCCTTTGATACTGGTGGTGATAAAGGAGAAATATCATGGGGTAACCCAGTTGTAACGAAAGATGTAATCCGTGCCGTAAAAGACGCTGGATACAATAGTATTCGTATGCCATTTACTGCATATATGAGAACTGGCGACGCTCCAGATTACAAAATTGATGAAACCTTCTTAGCACGTTATGCTGAGGTTGTTCAATGGGCAATAGATGAAGACCTATATGTTATGGTTAATGTTCACCATGATTCATGGACTTGGGTACAAAATATTGGTGCTGATGATGGCTCTGCTATGGATAAATATAAAGCTATCTGGACACAACTTGCTGATTACTTTAAAAACTATTCTGGCAAGGTATGTTTTGAATCAATTAACGAACCATATTTTGATCCTACAGAAGAACTTGATGGAGAATATAAAACTACTGCCGAAAATCTTGCTACTGAGGCATGTGTCGCTGATGATAATTGGGCTGATTACTGGAATAGATATAGTGCAAAATACGAAGAACTAAAAGAACTATATCAATTAGAAATACTAGATGAAGTTAATACGGAATTTGTAAATCTTGTTCGTGCTTCTGGTGGAATTAACGACTCTCGTATGTTAATCCTTCCAACATTAACAACGAATGATTCTGCTACTCGTTGTAACTCGCTATTAAACACTATGAATACACTTGGTGATGACCACCTTATTGCAACATTCCATTATTATGGATACTGGCCATTCAGCGCAAATATCGCAGGTGTCACAAGCATGGAACAAGACACTGATGAAGATGGTATAAAAGAGAAAATTGTAGAAGACTATATTGCAGATGCATTTTATCGAGTTCATGACACATTCATTAATAATGGTTATGGTGTAGTATGTGGTGAATACGGTCTAGTTGGTTTTGATAATGATTTAGGTACAGTTGAACCAGGTGAAGTATTAAAATACATGGAATGTGTTAATTCCTATGCAAATGATACTGATATTACTTTAATGCTATGGGATAATGGACAACATTTAAATAGAAATACCTGTACTTGGTATAATGAAAGACTTTTCAATGTATTAAAAGCTTCCTTTACTGGTCGCTCTTCTTATGCTATATCAGATCGTTTATTTATCTCTGATACTATGTTAGCTACTAATGAAGATTATACAATGGATTTATATCTAAATGGTAACACTTTAGTTACTGTAAAAGATACTGCTGGAACATTGATAGCTGATACAAACTATACTGTTTCTGGAAGTGCTATCATCTTTAAAGCAGATTATTTAAAATCTCTTACAGCAGATATCGATACATATGGAGAATGCAATACAATTACATTAGAGTTTAACTCTGGTTCAGATTGGAACATTGATGTTATCTATTATGCTGCACCAGAAGTTGTAGGTGTTACTAGAAATGATGATGGAAGTATGGATATTCAAGTACGTTACAATGGTGACTATTTAGAGACTATAGAAACTTACTATTCTAACAGTTTAGTTCCTTATGAAAAGTGCTGGTATCCATTCCCTGGTCCTAATGACTGGACAGCATTCAAACAACATACAGAGGTATACCTTTCAAATCGAGATGGAAATACTGTTACTATAAACAGCAACTTCTTTGAAAATCCTAATACTGACGAGATGGATAAATTTGATAATACATATAGATTTACCCTTCATTTCTGGAGTAGTTCTGATGTAACATTTCTGGTTAAATTAAATGCAGATGGTTCTGTAAATATTGTTAACCCATAGAAATATTATTCAATACTACCAATTTGTTACTACCATATTACTGCTCAAAAAGTGCGCTCCCATATCGGGAACTCACTTTTTTTATAATTTTTTTACATCTACTCTCTTACTAATAAAATTCATGAAAACTTCAATTTTCATATGTTATAATAAGATTATTCATTTTGATATTCATACACATTTGTAAATCTATATTGTTTTCTTCTTATAGGAACCCTTTGTACTATCTATTTAACTAGTTATATGGAAGTATATAAGAAGAACCAAGAGATGTTAAAAAGATATATTGATGCTTATTCTGTTAATGGAAATTCTGATAATCGAGAGCTAAACGATGTTCCACCACTTGATAGCAAACCACTAGAACAGTTAAATACCGATCACGTTTTTCAATTATCAACCTTTTGTTCTATAGCATTATTTGATGTAATTGATTACGGACAAAAAGATTATGTATTCAGTATTTTTTGCTTCACTAACCCACTTGACAATAATCACCATAGATGCTACTATTTATAAATGAACATTTTCTCATTTATAAAAAGAGGGTAACTATGCCAAAATCAGCGGAACGATGCAAAGAAATACGAACACAGATGAAGGAAACCATTTTACATAAATCGATGCTATATTTTGCAAGAAATGGATTTGCTGGAACTAAAATTTCAGATCTTGCAAGAAATATTGGAATTGCACAAGGAACAATTTATCTATACTTTGAGTCGAAAGAGGTTTTATATCGTGAGGTTTACAAACGTATTAACCGCGATGATGATATAAAGCAAGTAAAATATCTTTCCCTGCTTCCCATATCACCAAAAGAAAAAATACACATTATGTCAAAATCAATCTTACAAAAGTTAGAGACCGACGATAATTTTGCTGCAATCATTGCTCTAAACACACAGATGCTTTTTGAGCAGGGTTCGGATAATTCTTCATCCGATTCCACATACCAATCTTTGCTCTATAAACATACTGCCAAAATAATCAGTCAAGGACAAAAAGATGGAAGTGTCGTTTCTGGCTCACCAATAAAACTAGCCGATTACTATTGGGGTGTTGTATACTTATACTCCCTCAAAAAACTATTTACATCGAATTACGAAATGATAAGCTGCGCAGATTTGGAGCGCACTTTACTAATTGGAAAGGAAAAATAATATATGCAAAAAAGAATCGCAATCGTGACAGGAGCAAGTGGTGGTATTGGTAAAGCATTTACAAAATTAATGATTTTAGAAAACGTTGATGAGATTTGGGCAATTGCCAGAAACAAAGAAAAATTAGCACATTTACAAAATGAGTTTGGTAAAAAAATCATTCCCCTCTCTAAAGATTTAGCAAGCTCAAGTGAATTACACTCCATAGGTCAAATGCTTGAAGAAGAAAAACCTACTATTTCATTTTTAATAAATAATGCTGGAGTTGCTCGAATGGGTTTATCAAAAGACTTCGGAGTTGATGAGATACAATCTACGATTGATATTAATTGTCGTGCCTTTGCAGTGCTATGTACGTTATGTGTTCCTTATATGAAAGAAGGAAGCCGAATTATAAACATCTCATCAGCAGCCTCATTTCAACCCTTACCATATCTCAATTTATATTCTGCGACAAAAGCATTTGAAAGATATTACTCAAGAGCATTGAATGTAGAACTAAAGGGCACTGGGATTACCTCTACTGCTGTTTGCCCTAGCTGGGTTGATACGGATTTGCTAGAGAAGGAATTGAATGGCAAGAAAATTCGATTCCCGGATTTGATATCTGCAGATAAAGTTGCCCAAAAGGCGTTAAAGGATGCAAAAAGAGGAAAAGATATGTCTGTATGTAAGCTACATGTTAAGTTCGACCATCTTCTAACTAAAATTTTCTCACAGAAAGCGTGTATGAGAACTTGGCTTGGCAAAACCAAGAATTATATTTAGATAGGGACAACTGCTTATGAAAAATTACATATCCTCAGAAAGAGTCAATTTATTTGAACCTAATGTCTACATTCAATTCCTAGTAAAAATTTTAGGCGCACCCGCTGTTGATAATTTAATGGATTACTGTGAACATTATATGCTATAATTAAACGGAATAATCTACAACAAATATTATTTTGATTATATGGCAGATTGTTTATACGATCAAAGAACGACGCAAAATGAAAAGATAGAATACGCTTTCTCTAAAATATATAAAGCCGAAAACCCTGCTATCACATATACAAGGTTTTCGGCATTTTTTACTGGCGTCCCCTGCAGGAATCGAACCTGCACTTAATCCTTAGGAGGGACTCGTAATATCCATTTTACTAAGGGGACAATTATTAAACTTTATCTTAAAATTATAACCATAATTCTCGTTAAAGTCAAGATTAATGCAACTATTTACGCAATTCAATCACTCATTAACTGTTACTGCTCTGCAAAAGCAACGGTACCCTGCAACCATATGTTACCCTTAAAGCGTCTTCCTGGCTCTGGCGTACCCATCAAATCTTTCTCATTAATACATATCTCTAACGTAATATCATTGCACTCAACAACTATATTATATATGTATTCACTCGTAAATTCATTCTGTAGTTTCTTTGCTTCAATAATATTCCCAATAACCGTATAGTTATCAGACTCAGAGCCGTATGGAATAAATGTTGATTCTACAATAGAATAAACATCTTCATATCGAATTCTTCTTGATACCATTGCATATAAATCAATATCATCTATTGTCAAACTATCAATCGCCTCTTGGTTTCCCTTTTTTGCTTCTGCAATTAATTGCGTTCTTTGCTTATTTTCAGATATTAGATTTCTTTCTGTTGTGCTATCCTTCGTTGTGCCTAATAGAATTTTACCCTCTGTTGCTAAGCCCGTTAATACTACAGGGAGCGCTCTTACGTTCCAACGGTTCTTTTCCACACAGTCTATATAATCAATTGCATTTTGTAAGTAAAAGATCAATGATATACCGATTCTCAAATCATCACACATTCCTGTGTAAGCATCTGTATCAACTCTTTTATTAATAGCAATCTCTTCTCTAAGACTTACTATCTGACCTTTAAAATATGGATAGTAATGTTCTAAATGAAAGAAGCCTTTCTCATCATACTCTCCATGTACTGCAACTCCAAATCGTTCTGAGAAATCCTTCTTCAACTCAACAATTACACTATCTTTTCTTTCACTAGTTACATACTTTTCTGTAGGTTGCGTCATGACCATACTTAAAATCTGTTCTAATTCTTCTCTTGTCTTAATATTGCTAAATCCGACTGCTTTTAAATAACTATGCATGATCGAACACCACCTTTGCATAAATTTCGTTTTACATTATATTGTTATAACATTAAATCTTACATTTGTCTAGCATAATAATGTAAATTTAAATACAAAAACTGTTATACGTATCTCTTTGTTTATATGTAATACAATTTCTATCTATGAATACTATATATTCATCAATATAAACTTCGATACCTATAACAGTTATCTTATTATCTTATTCTATTATAACATGTATAGACCATTATACCTATTCTTTTTTTGTAATTTCTATAGCTAAATATCCTTTGTATCTTCAATAAATCATGTTAGTTCCTTTGTTAAATCAAGTTCAATCCAATCATCATAGTATTTGCCTGTTTCATCCATAACAAGACGTATAACCGGTCTTGTTGGACACTTTGCATTCTGTCTTAATACGATTGCAATATCCTTGTTATTCGTTACTACTGTAGATCCTGTTGGATATGCTGCGACAGACTCATTAAACAGTTTTACTATTTCATAATCAAACTTAACACCACTTTGGCTGATTATATAGTCAATTGCCTTATATACTTTCATTTTTTCACCATATAACCCATATACTAAATGATCAAACTCGTCACATAATCCTACAATTTTACTACCAATCTTAATTTTATTAGTAGTCAAATGAAATGGATAGCCACTACCATCTATTCTTTCATGATGAGAAAGTATGATATCTTTCGCCACAGCGGATAACAATGTTTCTTTTTCTACATAATTATAACCGAAGATTACATGTTTTTTCATATCTCTCAATTTATTTTCTTA
>NZ_JAVBNS010000222.1:0-38824 GCF_031551385.1 Anaerosporobacter sp. | reverse complement strand
AAGACTTATTTTGCTATCAAAACACGTCAGCAAGAAATAATAGATAATTATGACCAACTTAATGATGACCAAAAACGACTGGCTATTCGTAATGAGATGGCAGAACATAACAAACAATTAGTAGCTGCCGCTAAAGATGCTGGTGTTGTTACCAATCAAGAATATGCCATTTTTCAAAACTATGGGTATGCAGGTCTTTATGGAGGTCTAAAAGCTAAAGATATTCACACTAGAAAAGGGTTGAAAACAAGTCAGAAAATACTAGACCATATGGGATATGAAGAATTAGCCGCCAATCTATTCCGTGCAACGCAAGCAGAAGCTAAACTCAGACGTGAAAACGTGCAGGGAAAGGATAATGCTAACAAAACTCATTATGATGTAGGAAAAGAAGTACGAGATACCATTAAGAGACTTGGCGGTACTATGCCAGAAGATTTACCTACTCCAGAAAAAAGTATTAAACAAATCGAAAAAGAACAGACTGAGCTACTTGATAAATAGAAAAACAGCCCCAGTGCTACCAACACCAGAGCTGCAATTATAAATGTAACTATTAATTACAAATCTTATGATACACCTTACAAACGCTTAAATTGTATCATATAATCCTCTATTCATTTTACAAGGATTTCTTTATCTTGCATATTCCTTGTGTCATTGTCCCCATCGGGCAGTACACGCACCATGATCTAGGCTTATATAGTGCCATAGTTATTGCACCTAATACTGTTGAAGTCAACATAACACTATAGAATCCAAACGCAAATTGCGCTACCCAAGGCGCAACGATTGTTCCATGATAAGCAAAACTCCAAGGTAATTTGAATGTCCACAATAGTTTTACTACTTCTTTTACTCCATTTACTTCTGTAAATACAAGATATGTCTGAAATAACATATTCCCAAACATCGTTAAGAAAAATATTAAAAATCCATAGCGAAACCATTTACTTCGAAGAAATGCCGGTATATTTTTCTTTCTAGATAATCCAACTTTATTTCCAAGCAAATCAAACAATTGACCTCTTCCACAATATTTATTGCAGTAAGACTTATTTCCTTTTACTATCGATATCATTAACGGAACAAAGAAACAAATTAAGCCGAGCCAAGCGAATAGGATATTTAAAAATCCTAAAGTCAGATATGTTGCCGATGCGATCCATAAGTATTCATACCATTTTTTCTTTTTTGTTTTCATAAGTATCCGTTCACCTATCCTCTCTTATTCTCACTTTGTTTCTCTCTACTTGAAATCACGGACGCTGGACATGCTTTTGCACATATTCCACAACCGACACACTTTTCTTCATCTACTACTGCTGTTATCCCATTCGGAACAGCAATTGCCCCTCTTGGACAGACTTTGATACAACTTCCACAAGCTACGCATTGTGCTTCATCTACAAACGCAATTTTTCTCGCTGCCATATGTTTTCTCCTTCTCATCTTTTTATAGGCACTTGCGAAACTCCTTTTATATGTGTAAGCTTCTTGGTTAACGTATATTGAGAGTTTCGTAATCACTCATTTTTTCTAAGTATAACAAGAAGTAGGTTTATCTTCTGTAACTAAATCACATTAGGCATTTTGACTATTAAAGAACATTTCATTTTTATGCTATTGTCAAACAAAAGCTCATAGTGTAGCAGATTCACAATCCACTAATAAAAATAAAAAAACAAGGGCTTGCCATCCAATAACTTCTTCCTCAGAATTAAGTTATCAAGCGACAATCCCCTGCCTTTTCAAATCTAACTTACTATATGCAATTTTAAATTTGGAGCTTCTCTAAGACGACGATGACAATCAAAACTCGCCTCATACAACGTATTTTTCAAAATCATTTCGTTATCATCCTAGTCTCGTATAAATTTCATCTCTTAATAAACTTCAACTTCCCACAATGAATATCCATACCCCGTTGCTCTTTGAACGCCTTGTATACGAACATAGCGAGCACTTGTTTTATTAAAGCTAATTTCTTCAACTCCGCCTTTTCCATCCGCATTTTTTGCAACGGTAGTAAAGTTCGTTCCATCTTGAGAAACTTGAATCTCATAAGATTTTCCGTAAGCTGCTTCCCATTTAAGAATTACCTTTGATATATTTTGTGCGCTTCCTAAATCTATACATAACCATTCATTGTCTGATTGGTTAGAAGCCCATCTTGTACCTTCATTACCATCTGTTACATTATTTCCGATAAAACCTCCTTCATTTGAAGAAGTTGTTACTGCTTTATCTTTTGCTACATTAACATTTCCAGAAGGTTCTTCAGGTAAAACAGGATTTTCTGCATTATCAGCGAAACCTAATACTTCAAATTCCCATAGTGAATATCCGTATCCTGTTGTTCTCTCTGTACCATACATTCTAACATAACGAGCCGATGTCTTTGCAAATGTAATTTCCTCTGTTCCACCTACACCATTTGTTTTCTCATATACAGTAGTCCAATCTGTAGCATTATTAGAAACTTGAATCTTATAATTCTTGCCTGCAGCAGTTTCCCATACTAAGTTTACTCCTGTTACTGAATATGCTTTTCCTAAATCTACATAAATCCATTGTGCGTCAGAATATTCTGATTCCCAACGAGTATTTGCATTTTCGTCGATTGCCATATCCGCATTATTGTTTCCAAGAGTAGAAGATGCTACTGCTGTTTTTCCAACTGCAAGATTTGTTGTTACTGGATCTACTGGTGTTACTGGATCTATTGGGTTTACAGGTTCTACAATTCCTTCATCAATTACAACCTTATCATATACGATACGGTCAGGGTTATAACCTTTTGGATTACCAAGTACACTATATGCTTCCCCTACTGTTGTAAGTTGACCAGCTTTTGCACCAGAATCAAAGAATAAACCACCAGCACCATTTCCGTACTCTTCTGTGTTAGCACCATCGAATGGGAACCAAGCATATCTCTCAACAAAATCAAGTTTATCTAATATTGGAATGATTTCTTCCATAAATGCTACAACTCGTTCTCTTTGCCAGTTATCATCTCCACCGCTCCATGAGAAATTCTGTACATTTGTCCATTGTGCTACACCCCACTCTGTAATCCAGATTGGTTTTCCTGTCATCTCATATGTTTTCTCAAGTGTTTCTACAAATAAATCAACTAATGGATAATCTTGATAATAATGAACTGCTGTAAAATCAAAACTTCCTCCTGTTTCAGCTAACTTATCAAGGAAAGGACCAAACCAATCCCCTTCGCCACCTTTCATAAAGTATGCTGGATTTCCAGTTGCAGGAGAACTTAATCGTAATCCACTATTTTGTAATGTTGGCCATAACTCTACTGCCTTTTGATATGACATATCCGATTGATCTGGATAGTCTGGCTCATTGAATGTTAATAATGTTTTATATTTTTTACACTCTCCAGATTTTAACCAGTTCCATGCGTAATCGTCAGCACCATTATCAGCACCCCAAATCATAGGTACGAACTCAATGGCATCACTTACACCAGTTAATTCAAATGGAGACCAGTTGTAATACCAAGAAAGATTTGTCTCATCAATGATATCTGCACGGTCTTGCCAAATTCCCATTCCCTTTTTAGAAACAAAGAATGTACGAATATTAGCTGTTACTGTTTTTCCTTCACCTTTTAATACTGCAACGATTTTTAATTGATGAGAACTAACTTGAGTTGTATAAACCTCACATTCGTAAGCTCCTTTTCCATCCGCTTTCACGCTATCCACAAGTACATCATCTACATATACATCATAATGATCCACTTGTGCATCTAAAGCATTCCAAGTTACTGTTACTACACCCGCAGCAATAAGCTGTCCCATCTGTGGATACGTAATTCCAGTATTCTTCCAGTCAGCATATGCACCTGTAGCTGTTTGAAGCTCACCTTGCTCTTCTTCTACATCTGGAATCACTACTTTTCCTTTACCGTATGATACTACTTGTTCTCTCTCACCAGCAATCTTTACTTCATTTCCTTTGCCATTAATAACATGAGAAATACCCGGATTACCAGCAAGCATTACAGAACAGATGTTATGCACACTTACATTGTCTGCATCTGGAACTTCTGCTGCATTGGCAAGATCGATTGTTGCATCTCTATGAAACGAATAGATACCTAAACCATATGCTTCATGTGAAGTAACATCATCTGCTACTTTATAAGATGCATATCCATTAACTGTTCCATTGTGGCTCATCCAACTTGCTTGATTTGGAACATCATATGGAAGCTCACTTTGATAGAAATACACACGACCATAATCACCATTCCAAAGCGTTTGATACTCATGGAAATGCTCTACAAATAGTCCATACATTGTTACGCAGTCACCATTAACAACAATTCCATTCTCTGACTTGTTCTTATCCCATGCTACTCCATCACCATGATCTGCACGCCATACCCAGAAATTATCTCCAATTACATCTTTACTGTTTATAATAATACAAGTTTTTGATTGTGCCACTTCAGAAGTTGCACCACCAACACGGAAGAATAAATCACTTAGTAATGTAGGATTGTCTGCATGTCTCTTTGCTGCATTATCCTCACCAACTTTTAAAAGTGTTTCTGTATACTTAGGACCTGCATCAAAAAGAAGTCCTGATACACTTACACCATCTACATCTGCAATTTCAATACAGGCATTGTCTCCTGTTGGTGTTAATGTTGCGTATCCTAATCCAAGTACAACTGTATTTGCATTCTTTACTTGTATTGCTTTATTCAAAGAATAGATACCTGGTGTTAAGATTAAATGTTTCCCTTGTTGTAGCGCTGCATTAATCGTATCTGCTGTATCTTTGTTTGGTTTTGCAATGTAGAATTTATCAATACCAATAGAAGTTCCAGCTTCTTTTCCATTCGTCCAAGATGTTCCATTTGAATTTTCTCTTACACTTGGTACGAAAACACTATAGTTATCATTTTTATCTATTGTAAGATAAGGTGTTTCTCTAACCACTGGTGTCTTATCAACTGTTGTGAAATATTGATATCCTGGTTCTTGTGACCAATTGTTTTCTACCTTTGCATTAGAATCTTGCACCTTAAGATCTTTGTTCATGCCAATAAATACTGCATTCCATACACCACCAGCCCATGCGCCGTACTCACTGTTTCTTGAACAATACTGTTGTTGCGACCAAGCCACTGCTGAACCTTTAACCACTGTGTCTGCTACAAATCCGCCACTTGCCCAGCCTTGTCCCCATTGGTCTAATGCAAGCCATTGATCGAATTGCATTCTTCTTAACGAAGTTGCTTGTGCTGCTGCCCAAGTTGCAGTTTGTTTTACTGTAAAGTTTGATGCACTTCTCCAGAAATTACAAGTAGAATTTGCGCCCATCCAGTCCGCATTACAGTCAAATTCATTTACAACAGTGTCCGTAGGTAACTCACCGAGTCCCGCCGCTTGTGTATAGAATCCAACTTTCATTCGCACATTGTCATACTCACCTGGCTTGAATAGAACTGCATATCGTTCTTTTCCAAATTGATTTGTTTCTTGTGTTGCATAGACATCATCAATAACCGACTGAATCTCACTTTGTGAATCCGACTCATCAAATACATACACATTTGGCCCAAACAATTCCGTTGTGTAATCCTTTGATGTCGCTGCTTTTGCAGAAAATGACTCCAAAGAAATTGATGATAGTAACATTGATGCTGCTAATGCCGCTGTTAAAATTTTTTTACCTAGTTTTCTCATCATTACCCCCATGATTTTGATAAATTAGTGTTACTGTTCACACAAAATGTTCGCAGTAACACGTTAGTTACATGCAATCCACGAAGAATACGTTCTTTGCTTTTCCATAGTATAACAAGTCGTATTTTCATGCAATGAAACAAGCCAAACCTCGTATTATTTTACTAGAAAAAATTCTTTTCTCTATAGATTCTTGGTGAAACTCCGACATATTTATGGAAAACTTTCGAAAAATAATTTGAATCACGGAAGCCTACTTTAATCGCTACCTCTGTTAACTTTATTCTTCCGTCCTTTAATAATTCTTTTGCTGCTTCCATTCGTACCTCTGTCAAATATTGCAGTACCGTCTTTCCCATCCTCTTCTTAAACAGCATCATCATATAGTTGGGGGTAAGATATACATGATCGGATATCTCACTAACAGATAGCTCATAATCTTGATACTTCTGATTAATAAACTCCATTATCTGAACAATTATCTTATTATTTACTACAAGACTCTCTGCATTTTGATAATATTCTTCCACTTGCTCCTGTAAAAATTCATTACATTCTGCAAGCGTATCCATGGAATGAATTTTTTCGAGTAAAACTCCTCTTCGCTCATTTTCACTTATATTTCCCATCGAAAATGCGTGTTCTGCCTCTTCATAAACATAATTTAAAAGCCTTAAATAGATTCCTTTCATACAACTAACTAATACCGTGTGCTGTGGACGAAGTATTATATAGATTTGTTTTATACATTCCATCGTTTTTTTATGATTTAATTCCTTTAGCGATTCTGCAAATGCTTTCATATGCATTTCATCAAACTCTAACTTTCTTTCCTCTTCCTTTGCATAACAAAGAACTTGTTGATACCCTAGATAGAAAAATTTTTGCAGATATATTACTGCTGTCTCATATGATTTATAGATTGAATAAATATTGGTTACGCATCTACCAAACACTCCGCAAATCGAAACGGTAGTATTTGCATTCACAAAATCACGACTTCTCCTTATTATCTCTCGCAAAATATCTTCTTCCTGTTTTTGATATGCAATAATGAATACAATATGAGAACTATCTTTCATAAAATAGACGTGCTCAATCTCCGAAAAGATGCGATCCAGTGCATACATAACTTTTTCGCTATTTCTATTCTCATCTGATTTTATATCAAATATAGCTACACAAGCATATTCTTTTTGCTCCCATGCAAGCTTCAAATGTTTCATATCGTCTTGAATGGCTTTTCTATTCGCTACTGGTTCTATTAATTCTTTTGCCAACTTATGTATTATATACTGCCTACGCTCTACGCTCATTTGCTTTCCAACTTGTGCATGTAATTGCATCACTTGTAGCTTCTTTGCTGCCTTTTGGATAGCCTCCTCCATTTCCTTAATATGAATTGGTTTCTCAAGAAAACTTACTACTTCTAAGTCAATTGCCTCCTTTAGATATACATTCTCCACATATCCTGTCATAAATATAATCTGGCAGAGTGGATACTGCTCTCTAATGTTTTTTGCCATTTCAATTCCTGACATTCCCGTCATTCGGATATCCGATATTACTATATCCACCTTTGATGTCTTACAAGTAATTAGAGCTTCTTCCCCACTCGAAGCCTCCATAACCTTTGTAACCCCAATTTGCTCCCACTTGACCATTTTTCTTATGCCTCTTATGGTCGTTTCTTCGTCATCTGTAATCAGAATATTCAAAATACGCCACCCCCATAACAATACCTTTTATCCTCATTATACAAAAAGACACCCAGCAATTTGGGTGTCAAATCTTCGAAAATCTCGTATTATTTTAATATTAACGTTAAACCTTGGCTATATAGGTTAAGGGGTATCATAACAATGAGGCATAGGGTTTTCCCATGCCTCACTCTCTTTATCTAATACTATTCTTCAATCTTAAATTTACCTACTAATCCTGCCAAATTTATTGCTGTTTTTTCTGTTTCATTCATGCTTTCCACAACTACATTCGCATTATCAGAAATATCCGCTGTCTGTTCTGCAACTACTGCTGTAGTTTCTGCACCTTCCTGTGCTGCCATCGTTACTTCACTAATTGCTTTCAATAGTGTTTGCACTGAAGCTAACAATTCCTCTGATGTTGCACTTAAATCACTTGTCATATCGCTGACATAAATAGCATCATCTGTATATGAACTTGCTGCTCCTAGCATATCTTGATAATCATTTTGTACATCATCGGAAACGAACTTTAGTAAATCGCCAGCACTCTTTGATAACGCATTTACGGCACTCATTACTACTTGTGTAATCTGTTGAATCTGTGCAACTGTATTTGTCGAATTATCCGCTAATGTTCCAATTTCATTTGCTACTACTGCAAATCCTCTTCCTGCCTCTCCTGCTCTTGCCGCTTCAATGGAAGCATTTAGTGCAAGCAATGTAGTCTGGCTAGTAATATCTAAAATAGCATTTGCCAAAGAATTGATTTCATCCACTGCTTTGGAATCTTCCAATGCTTTCTCTAACGTGCCTTTAATATCTGCAAAAATCTTGTTAGACTTCTCTATAGAAACTTTCACGTTTTCTCCTAGTTCCGAAGCTCTTGCATGAATCTCACTAGATTTTCCAGCACCCTCTTCTGCCTTTTCTGCTACCATTTCTATTGCACGCTCAATCTCAAGAGCAGTTGTATTCATTTCTTCCGCTGCAGCTCCCGTTTCTTCCATGCCTGCGCTTAACTCTTCTGTTGCAGCAGACGTATCTGTAATTCTATCATTCAACGTATAAAGAGTACTATTAATTGCAGATACTTGACTTTGCAATGAACCTGTAGCTACATTGATTCCAGTAACCGTTTCTAACAAACCATCTCGCATCAATTCTAAATCTCTTGACAAATCTCCTATTTCGTCTGCTCTCTTTTGGTACTTTTTATCTATCGTTATTGTCAAATCACCTTTTGCAATTATGTTTGCTGTCTTGCACATTACACTAATTGGTTTTGATATACTTCTAGCCAATAGAATGATAATAATAATTGCCACAATAACTCCAACAATTCCAATTGTTAATACAATTCTTAATGTAGTATAGGTGTCTGCCATAACTTCATCTTCTGAAACAATTACAGCATAAACCCAATTTTTTTCAGAGTTTCCAATTCGCACACGCGCATAAGCCTTATATGCATTCGATTTCAACGTTTTGGAATACATCTTTCCAACGTAAGTATTTCCCTCTTTTAATGTCCCTACAATTTCAGCAGAAAAACTTTCTGATGTTACATCTGTATCCAACGTTCCTACTAAACTTCTATCTTTATGTGCTACTACTTGTCCTTTATTCGTTATCAATTTACCAAATCCGGTATCAAACAGTTTCACTTCATCATTCAATAGATTCATATAGTCTAACCCATAATCTACACCAACAGCTCCAACGATTGTTCCTGCTTGATTTTTGATTGGATAAGTAAATGTAATAACCTCCATCTTCTGTCCAGCCACTTCATATAGATAAGGCTGTGTTACGATTGGTTCTCCTGTTTTATATGCATCAAGGTAATAATCACCTTCTCCTTCAACGTCATAACCTGTCAAACAGGTTTTATCCATCGTTCCATTGTAGGATGTCACATAGGTAATATATCTTCCACTTGCGTCACTGTAGGACGTATTCTTATACTGTGCATCTAGACCATCTAATTGATTGGGTTCAAAACATATCCAGCCACCAAGAACAACTGTCATATTGCTTTCTACCGCATTCTTTAACACTTCGTCAAAATAGTTTCTACGCATCTCTACAGGAATACTTTCAAACTGATCTACTGCAAATTTTAGTCCTAAAGCCAAACTGTCTGCTTTATTGAATTCAATTGCCATTGCATTCGCATGTTCTTCCGCAGAAGCCACAATTTCTTCTTTCCCCATCGTATCAGCAAGTTCCATTGTCCGTGCCAAGGATACTAATAAAAACGCTCCTAGTACTAGAATAAATGTTGTAATAAGGGATGCTAACATTTTAGGTCCTAAACGTTTCATTTTCTTCATACACTGTCCTCCGTTTTTTTGCTCTCTACTTTATAAATTATATAACAAATTATCTGATTATACAATTTTTTTTTACACTTTCTTACGTTCTTTGTTTTATATGTATATATTATCTGTCACATCAAAGTTTTCGGACTTATATTGGAAATATTTTGTATCACTTTTTATTAGTGAACTTATAATTATGTATTAATAATTCTAAGGTAGTTATAAGTTGAATTTTGTCATTTTCTATGTTACAATGGGTTTTGTTACGAGCAGAAATGAATTTATTATTATTGAATTCAGGCAACGAAATATTATACGTACAATAGGAGAGAGAAAAAATGAAATCTATGAAAAAATTATCTTGTTTACTAGCTGTCATCTTAGTTATGGCAATGGCATTTACTGCATGTGGTTCATCTGATAAACTTGCAGGCAAAAAATTCGTTCTTGACAGCATGAAAATGGCTGGTATGACTATATCAGCATCAGATTTAGAACTTAATGGAAGCATCGAACATGGCGCTCTTTATCTTGAGTTCAAGAAAGATGGAAAAGCTATTATCTCTGTTGATGGTGAAGCTAACGAAGGAACTTATACTCTTTCAGGCAAAAACTTAACTCTTATAGGTGACGGCGAAGAAATGAAAGGTATTGTAGATGGTAATACAATTACTATCTCTGAAGGCGAAGGCGACGAAGCTGTTTCAATCGTATTCAAGAAAGACTAAGCTACATAAATGTGTTGTAGATAGATTTTAGATACTATTCAAAAAATAACTATCCAATTCAAATTAGGATAGTTATTTTTTTGTCTCACAAATCAAAAAACTTTGCTAATATTAACTTTTCAATTCATAATAAAATACTCAAATCAAGGAGAATATAAACAATGAAAAAACATAAAAAATCATCTTTTTTACTAGCTATTATATTCGTTATGACAATAGCAATTACTGCATGTACTTATACTAGTCCATTTAAAGATTTACATATAGAAAATAGCCCCAGTGTGTTTCTCGCAGTTACTGCATGTATTAGTCCGCCAGATGGACTTGCAGGCAATAAATTCTTCCTTGACAGTATGCAAATGTCTGGTATGACTATATCTGTTTCAGATTTAGAAGCTAGCGGACAAATTGAAAGAGAAACTCTTTATCTTGAATTCAAAAGAGATGAAAAAGTTATTATATCTGTAGATGATGAAGCTATCCAAGGAACTTACACTCTTTCAGACAAAAACTTAACTCTTATCGGTGATGGTGAAGAGATTAAAGGTACTGTAGAGGGTGATAAAATTATAATCACTGAAGACGAAGGTAACGAAGCTGTTTCAATCGTATTCAAGAAAGACTAAGTTACATAGAAGTATTGTAGATAGATTTTAATATTCTCTACATAACCTAAGACTTGGACTCTTTTTGGATTATAATGCTCTAAGTAACCAGTCAATTGTATCCCTGGCCTATTAATATCTTTACTGATGATATCGCTTTGACTATAATTTATAGCTAATCCATTGTTACTGTTTACACCAAACGTTCACAGTAACGAATCTATTCCCACTATAATAATGCAAATTGAAAATTTTGTATTTATAGTAGATTTTTTCTATATTACTTGTTAAACTATAGTAGTCAAAATAATACAAAATAGGAGGTTTTATGATGAGTAAAACAAAATTATGTAAATATTGTCGAACCGAAATTGATTCTAAAGCAAAGGTATGTCCTAATTGCCGAAAAAAACAAGGGGGGAAGATACCTGGTTTTCTTGTTGCTATAATTATTATAGCAGTAATATATGCTGCTGGTTCACAAGGAATGGATAAATCAAAATCTACCGATACTGTTTCTAATGATAGCTCCACCTCTAAAAGTGGACAAAAAGACACTACGAAAGAAGTTACTGACAACTCGAAAGACGTTGCTGATAACGCAAAAGACGAACCCAAAGACACTATGACAACGGGTCAGAAAAACGCATTAAAAAAAGCAAAAAATTATCTTAAAATCACAGCCTTCTCTTACTCTGGGCTGATTAATCAATTGCAATTTGAAGGTTTTACAGAAGAAGAGGCAACCTTTGCTGTTGATAATTGTAACGCTGACTGGAATGAACAAGCTACCAAAAAAGCGCAAGATTATTTAAAACTCTCCGCATTTTCTCAGAAAGGTTTAATTAACCAGTTGGAATTTGAAGGGTTCACAACAGAGCAAGCAACTCTTGCTGTTGATAATACTGACACCGATTGGAATGAGCAAGCTGCCAAAAAAGCGCAAAGTTATCTTGACCTCACCTCGTTCTCTCGAAAGGGATTAATTAGTCAGTTAGAATTTGAAGGTTTTACGACCAAACAAGCAGAATATGCTGCTAGTGCTGTAGGATATTAAAGCAAAACTCTCTTTAAATACATATCGTAAATCTAGGTAAAGCATAATAAATGCCTCCTGTCAAGTAGACAGATTAAATAGCTAAAAAAATGCTGATGAACGGACGCGTAATTTTGCGGTCGTTCATCAGCATTTTATTTGTCTGCTCCATCTTCCGATGTTTATATTTGACTAATGTTTATTAGACACGAAAGGCGAGTCCTTCTGCAGAACTCGCCTTTCACCGTTTCAAGTAATTGTCACCCAATTTGTCTTCATAATAAAATTATAGAGGACAAACGGGTGAGAACTTAATTTTAAAGCATTTCTTAGAACTTACCGTTATCAGCAGCTTCTTGAATAGAAACAGCTACAGCAACTGTCATACCAACCATTGGGTTGTTACCAGCTCCGATAAGACCCATCATCTCAACGTGAGCAGGAACTGAAGAAGAACCAGCGAATTGAGCGTCAGAGTGCATACGTCCCATAGTATCAGTCATACCATAAGAAGCTGGACCAGCAGCCATGTTATCTGGGTGAAGAGTTCTACCAGTACCACCACCAGATGCTACTGAGAAGTATTTCTTACCTTGTTCGATACATTCTTTTTTGTAAGTACCAGCAACTGGATGTTGGAATCTAGTTGGGTTAGTTGAGTTACCTGTGATAGATACGTCAACGCCTTCTTTGTGCATGATAGCTACACCTTCAGTTACGTCATTTGCACCATAGCAGTTAACTTTTGCTCTAAGACCTTCAGAGTAAGCTTTTCTGTAAACTTCTTTTACTTCTCCTGTATAGTAATCCATCTCTGTTTCAATGAAAGTAAATCCATTGATTCTAGCGATGATTTGAGCAGCATCTTTTCCTAAACCATTTAAGATTACTCTTAATGGTTTTTTACGAACTTTGTTTGCTTTTTCAGCGATACCGATTGCACCTTCAGCAGCAGCGAATGATTCGTGACCTGCTAAGAATGCGAAACAGTCTGTATCTTCTTCAAGAAGCATCTTTCCTAAGTTACCATGTCCTAAGCCTACTTTACGTTGGTCAGCAACAGAACCTGGGATACAGAATGCTTGAAGACCTTCACCGATTGCTGCAGCAGCATCAGCAGCTCTTCTACAATCTTTTTTAATTGCGATTGCTGCACCTACTATGTAAGCCCAACTTGCATTTTCGAAACAGATAGGTTGGATAGCTTTAACTTGATTATATACATCAAGTCCAGCATCTTTCGTAATCTTTTCTGCTTCTTCGATAGATGCAATACCGTATGAATTAAGTACTGCAGTAATTTTATCTATTCTTCTTTCATATGATTCAAATAAAGCCATTTCTAGTTACCTCCTCTATTATTCGTGTCTTGGATCGATAATCTTAACAGCATCTGCTACTCTACCATATTGGCCTTTAGATTTTTCGAATGCTGTGTTAGCGTCATCACCAGCTTTGATGAAATCCATCATCTTACCAAAGCTTACGAATTGGTAACCGATAATTTGATCTTCAGCGTCTAAAGCGATTCCTGTTACATATCCTTCAGTCATTTCAAGGTAACGAGGTCCTTTTGCAAGAGTTCCGTACATAGTACCAACCATTGATCTTAAACCTTTTCCTAAATCTTCAAGACCAGCACCGATTGGAAGACCATCTTCAGAGAATGCACTTTGAGTTCTTCCGTATACGATTTGTAAGAATAATTCTCTCATTGCTGTATTGATTGCATCACAAACTAAATCTGTGTTTAATGCTTCAAGAACAGTTCTTCCTGGTAAGATTTCAGCTGCCATAGCTGCTGAGTGAGTCATACCTGAACATCCAACTGTTTCTACTAATGCTTCTTGGATGATACCTTCTTTAACGTTAAGAGTTAATTTACAAGTACCTTGTTGTGGTGCACACCAACCGATACCGTGAGTTAAACCAGAAATATCAGAAACTTCTTTTGCTTTTACCCATTTTGCTTCTTCTGGGATTGGAGCAGCACCGTGGTTAACGCCTTGTGCTACTGGACACATTTTTTCTACTTCATGTGAATAAATCATGTTGAAACTCCTTTCAATATCCATTTTAGAATACTAATTAGCTATATGGCTATGTTCATGACGATTGTTTTGGCTTTGTAAAAAACAATATTCTTTTTATGTAACCTAAACATCGCACCTTCACACATTTTCTCACAAAACTCGTGATTAGTCCATACTTTTTGATAAACTTTCTTAAAAATTCATTACTTTCCACAGAAACTTATTGTTTTATTGTTAATTCTTTGACACAATGTCTCCATGCTTTTTGTAAATTGACTTTTCAGCAACATATCCACGAACCATAGACAATGGATAGATGTTCGCTTCTCTTCCTATTATAGTACCAGGATTTAAAACACTGTTACAACCAACTTCAACGTTATCGCCTAGCATTGCACCCATCTTTTTAAGACTTGTCTTCATTCTAGTACCATTAACTGTAATCTCAACTAATGTCTTATCCGACTTTACATTCGATGTAATTGATCCTGCTCCCATATGTGCACGATACCCAAGAATGGAATCACCCACATAATTATAGTGTGGAACTTGTACCTTATTGAATAGAACTACATTTTTAAGCTCTGTTGAATTACCTACAACAGCACCTTCCCCTACAATTGCATTTCCACGGATAAAAGCACAATGACGAACTTCTGCTTCTTTACCGATAATTGCTGGACCATTAATAAATGCCGTTGGCGCTACTTTCGCTGACTTAGCAATCCAAACATTATCGCCAACTTTGTCGTATTCCTCACTAGGTAAAGTTTCACCTAATTCAATTATAAATGCTCCAATCTTAGGAAGTACCTCCCAAGGATATGTACAACCCTCAAACACTTTCCCAGCAATTGTTTCATTCATATCATACAAATTACAAATCATTAATTCTTCCATATATGTGCGCTCCTTTTTTATACTATATTATCTTTTCATTACTGTGTACTATAAATAATATATCGTACAAGCATACAAAATATCACCATAATTTATTTCTTATAACTCTTCGCCGCCTCATCAAAAAACTGACGAAGCGCATATTGATTATTAAGCCCTTTTACTCCATTCGTCATCTTAGCAACAAAGTTCTCAAGCTTGACCATATACTCCTCGTTTGTGATATCTCCATTCGCCACATAGGTTAAGCCCTTCTCCCAACTTGCCGTTAGTTCTGGATTAAGCAGGGAACGAATTGATGCATTTACAACATCATAAATCATCTCTCCAAGAAGTGTTGGTGTAATAATCTGCGTCTTCTTATTCAAGGCAAGATATGTGATTTTAACAAGCTTATTCAGAATCTCTGCACGAGTCGCACTTGTACCAATTCCACTACCTTTAATCTGTGAGCGAAGTTCCTCATCTTCAATTAATTGACCTGCATTCTCCATTGCAAGAATCATCGAACCTGAATTATATCGTTTTGGCGGAGATGTTTCTCCCTCCTTCACATTAAATCCAGTAATATTCAGTAGCATACCTTTCTTGAGAGTTTTCATATTATTGATAAACTCTGCATCAAAGACATCTTCTTGATTTTCTGAAGAATCGCCATCGCTGCCACCCTCCGTCGATTGTCCATCAATTTCTTGAGGTGCTACTGCTACCTGCGCATTACTAGAAGGTGCTGACTTCTTAGTTAAAAAGGAAAGATTCGTTACTTTTAGATATCCAGGTGACTCTAAAATCTTGAAACTTGAGAAAAAGGATTCTTCTTTCACCTTCACTACAAGACTGATTTTTTGATATACTGCCGCTGGATAAAATATGCTTAAAAACCTTCTCGCAATCGTTTCATATACCTTCTTTGCAGTTGGTGGAACAGCGTTGAGTGCTGCTAACCCTTGACCAGTCGGAATAATTGCATAATGGTCTGTGATTTGCTTATCATTAACATATCTTGTTTTGGCGATATTCTTATAACTGCCGTTTTCTAAGATTTCACTTGCATATTCACTTACAAAAGAATAGTTACGCAGTCCCCCAATGTTTTTGTGAATTTCCTTTGCTACTGCTGTAGACAAAACTCTGGCATCGGTTCTTGGATAGGTAACTAATTTCTTTTCATATAGTTCCTGAACAATCTTCAAAGTTTCATCTGGGCTTATTTTAAACAGCTTCGAGCACTCATTCTGTAACTCTGCCAAGTTGAATAATAACGGAGCATTCTTATTTTCTTTCTTCTTCTCTATCTTTTCAATGATACCCTGATTGTCAAATTCCGTTGTTAATTCTGCTATCAACTTCTCTGCATCTTCTCTCGCTTTGAAACCATTTTCCTTATATAATAGATGCGAGTTAAAATACTTCGAACCTTCTACTGCTCTCCACTCTCCATCGAATTCCTTACCAAATGTATTAACTCCTGCTATTACACGGTAGAATGGAGTTTTCACAAATGCTCGAATTTCACGTTCTCTCTTCACAACCATACCAAGAACGCATGTCATAACACGTCCTACGGAGATTGATGTCCATTTGCTCTGCAGATAGTTTGTAACCGCCTGTCCATATTTTAGCGTAAGCACTCGTGAAAAATTAATTCCCATCAAGTAATCTTCTTTCGCTCTTAGATAGGCAGAATCAGATATACTATCATACGCTGACAATGGCTTTGCTTCTCGTATTCCACGCAAGATTTCTTCTTCCGTCTGCGAGTCAATCCATACTCTTCGTTTCTCTTTCGACGCTGGAACACCAGCTTTTTGATCCACCAACCGATAGATATACTCTCCCTCACGACCAGAGTCAGTACATACATAAATCGTAGAAACATCTTCACGATTTAACAATGCTTTTACGGTATTAAATTGTTTGCTTACATCTGGAATGACTTCATATAAGAATTCCTTAGGGAGAAATGGCAATGTGGTTAATGACCACTTTTTTAGACTTTCATCATAGACATCGGGATAACTCATTGTAACCAAATGACCAACACACCACGTTACAATTGCTTCATCCGCCTCTATATATCCATCACGTTTCTTAAAGTTATACTTGAGTGCCTTTGCAAACTCTTGAGCAACGCTAGGTTTTTCAGATATATATAAACATTTAGACATGTATACTTCCAACTTTCTTATAATTAAAACGTTAATTAGACCGACATTACTGTCGGTCTATCTTTTCTTAACAGAAATACTCATTATAGTATAACTTTTTTTAACAATCTTCGCAACCTGTTTTTCTATGCCTTTCTGTTACTTATTAGATTCATTGATTGTTTCTGTCGTTAATGTATTTTCTTTACCTACACTCTTCTTCTCAACCTCCTTATCAAATTCAAGCTCCACATCTCCCGATATGGTTGTTGCCGTGATTTTATTTATTTCATTTTTAGACTCGTTGCTTGTTTCTGTCGTTAAAATCGATTCTGCACCCGTGCTTGTATTACCCGCCGCATCTACTTCTTCATTTTCTTCAAGCGCTGATGTCGTTTTCTCTACCGTTTTATTAATGTCTTGCTCTTGTGCCAGATTTTTACCGTTCACAATGATTTTTCCTGTTTTATTACTTAAACAATAAGAGTACTTCTCTTCCGTTTCTGTTGAAGTAATTATAACCTTCTCTGATGTTGCATCATAACTCCAATCGCTATTTATCTTCCCATTCATAACGATATCACCATTAATAGTAACTAACTCCACATCTGTACCTTGCATATCTTTCACATTAATATCACCTGCAGATGTCTGTAAAAGTCCTTCCTTAACAACCATCTCAACAAAGGTACTATCTCCATTAAGTGCGAGTGTATTTATTTTGTCTACTTGGATTGCCTTCATTGATATGTCTCCCCGCATATCTACAATATCAATTTCAGATAACTTACTATCCTTTGGAACAATAATTGTCACATAATTGTTTTGATTTTGCCCCATTAAATCTTCCACCTTACCATCAATTATATCATTAATAGTAAGTTCTCCATTTTCATTTTTATATTCTATTTCATAATCTGGACCATAGTAATTAAAAATCACTCCATAGGAATCACCTGTAACCATTTCAACACTTGCATTGTAATCAATATCTACATCAATCTTTGAAAATGCATCTAAATTAAGTTTTTCAACTTTATATTGGATACACGTAGAAGAAGCACTCGCATTCACCCATCGTTCGTCGGATGCCTTTTCTTTATAATACGCTTGAGCATCTAACACTTCTCCTGTTTTCGAATTAATTGTAATTTCATATCGCTTCCTATCATTCATCTCTATGACTTCATACCAAGCAACACTTCCATTCTTTATCCCACTTGCTGAAGTTGTTTCCATTCTAAATGAAATCCCTTCCAATGCCTCACTATAGTTATCTTTCACATAGGTAAGTCCAATGTCAACAGCAGATTTCAACGGTATCTCAAATGCATCATCATCTATATTACCCGCACTTTCGACATAAAACTGCATCCCATCAAACTCCATTAACTGCATTTTACTTGTGTCTTGTGTTCCTGTTTCTGCTGTGTCAACTTCTTGCTTCGCCAATTCTTCCTCATCTTTAGCATTTTGTGCCATAACATCATCTAATGGTCGGCTTTCCATCTTCGTACTTTGGTTATTCCAATCCTTATTCATTCCAATGATTAGACCACCCACACCGATTACGACAACTCCAATTGCAACACACGCAGTAATTATTGTATTTTTCTTCATCTTTTCTCTCCTTCATCTTTACTGTGACTATACTATATCGCTTTCTTTTTGCCGAACTATCATAAAGATGTTATCAAGTTGTAAAAATGCATAAAGTTTTGCATTAAAAACTTACAATCACTCTTGTTCCCTTATTTACCTCTGATTCATATTGAATTATTCCTTGATGCAAGCAAACAATTTGCTGACATAATGTAATTCCCAAACCAACACCACCATTTTTACGACTTCTTGCCCTATCTACTCGGTAGAATGGCTCGCTAATCTTATCAATTTCTTCTGCCTCCATACCAATTCCATTGTCCTCAATCACGATGTAAGGAGTCTCCTGACTACAGAATGTTACTGTAATAATCCCCTCTTCCTCACATGCACGAATTGCATTTTCAATTAAATTTGCTAGTAATAACTGTAGCAATGCTTCATTCGCTTCTATTGTTTCTATTTCACAAATACATCTAAATTGAATTTTCTTCTCCGTAATCGATTTGCGAAATAGATTTTGTACATAATATTTTAATTGCTTCGTAGGTACAGATGTTTTCGTTAATTCATGTTCCCGAACATCTGCAATCAGCAATAATGTTTTACTTAGCTTCTCCAATCGTTTCGTTTCATCAATTATATATTCTAGTGCACGAATCCGCTCTTCTTCTGACAATGCCGCAATGCGCATATAATCCGCATATCCTGAAATAGATGTTAATGGTGTTCGAAGTTCATGTGCCATATTATCAATCAACTGCTGCTTCTTATCGCTTTCCTCCTTTAGAAGATGTATCGTTTCACCAACTTTTTCAGACATACGATTAAATTCCATTGCAAGACTGCCAAACTCATCTTCACTTTGAATACTTATCTTTTGATTATAGTTTCCTTTTGCAATCTCTGCCGTCGCATCCGATAGATGATTCAATGGCTGCATCAACTTACGAATGATTATATATAAAATCCCAGATAATATAATTGTTATAATGATATCTACACTTACCACAATTTGTATTAATTGATTTCTTGTACGTTCAAGCTCTTTCAAAGGATATATTGTTACAAGCGTATGATTTTCATATGGCTCTTTTAGAGAACAGGCAAGAAACAAATACTGCTCTTCACCTATCTTTCGAATAATAATATTCTGTACATTTTCCTCTAAATCAAGTTCCTCTCTTGATTCTATACTCCTCTCGGAATCCCCTCCAATTAAGCTCTTTCCACTCCATAATTCAAGGAACACATTTTGTCCCTCATAATATGCCGCATAGGAATCATATATATTTCCTTTCTTAGCCCTTGTTAATGTCGAGGTAGCTTCCAGATTAGTAAAATCCTTACTAATGGAATTACTAAGAAAATACGCTTCTCCCATAGCTCGTTGCTTCACACTATTTAATTGTTCCTTATATGTAAAATGCATTACTGTAAACATTCCTACATTAAGCGCTATAACAAAAACAACTAACACACTGAGAAACACTTTCTGCCAAAATTTCATTTATTATAATCCTCCGTTACACTTCTAAACGATATCCAACTTTATAAACCGTTTTAATTCGTTCCTCTAATCCAAGTTTCTTCCGAAGCTTCTGCACATGCACATCAACGGTTCTTGTATCCCCTTCATATTCATATCCCCATGCCAATTCTAATAATTTTTCTCTCGATAATGCTAAATTTTGATTCATGACTAGCACTTCCATTAGATTATATTCCTGCGGGGTTAAATCAACGATTTCACTTTGGTATCTTACAATTTTCGCTTCCCTATCCATCTCCACATCATCAATTCGAAAAACGGTATCCTCTACCTTAGTTCGTCTAAGAACAATGTTAATCCTAGCGATCAATTCTAATATCTCAAATGGTTTTACAATATAATCCTCTGCCCCAGAAGTCAGTCCTTGAATTTTATCTTCTATACGGTCTTTTGCAGTCATAAATATTACTGGTGTATCTTTAATTTTCTTCATTAATTCGAATCCAGATACATATGGCAGCATAACATCAAGAAGGATTAAATCATATTGATTTCTCATTAACATATCTAATGCCTCTCTCCCATCATATGCCTGATCACTAGAATGCCCGACCAATTTTAAATTCAGTTTCACTAACTCATTAATTGCTTCCTCATCATCAACGATTAATATATTTGCCATGGCAATCCCCTTTTTGATTTCTTTACTTTTTTACATGTTCCTATTCTATCACATGAAAGCAACAACGCCAATTTAAAACTTGTTCGAATATGTCATTCTGCATTATTAACTCAACACCTTACAACAGAATACACGACTAAGAACTTGTACAGTAACACACATACATATCATTTTAAAAATACGCCCGAACAAAATATAGAAAATCACCAATCAAAATGCTATACTATACTTTGACATATACACAAAAAACTATACTATCAAAAAAGAAAAATTTGCAAACAATACTCTTACACATTTTATCAAAGGAGGATATATAATTGGACGTAAAAAAAGAATTTTATAAAACGCAAGCTACTTCTATCTTAAAGAAATGTACTCTTAGAGGAATGCGAGGGCACTACTGTGAGAGCAAAACTGAAGCACTGGAATATATCAAGTCTCTCTTTACCCCTGATGCTTCTATCTCTTGGGGTGGTTCAGAAACACTGGAAGAGATTGGCTTATTTGACTATCTTGAAACAGCACCATACACATTATATGACCGTACAACTGCCAAAACTCCAGAAGAACAAAAAGCTATGTATGCTAAAACTGTTACTGCTGATTACTATCTTATGAGTACAAATGCCATCACTTTAGACGGACAGCTAATCAACATTGATGGTAACGGAAACCGTGTTGCCTGTCTTGTTACAGGCCCTGATAATGTAATTATCGTAGCTGGAATGAATAAAGTAGTTCCTAATATAGAAGCCGGAATTGCCAGAGTACATAATGTTGCTGCACCACAAAACGCATTACGACTCAATCGTAATACACCATGTCACGACTTTGGACGTTGCGCAGATTGTCTATCTGCAGAATGTATCTGTTCGAATACCGTAATTACACGAAAATCCAATAAACCAGGTCGATTAATTGTTGTTCTTGTTGGGGAAGAACTTGGTTATTAAAACTTAAAAAAGCAATAGTGGAGTACATTTCACGTCTCCACTACTGCTTTTCTCTTATTTGATTTTTATCTTTTTCACGCTACTATAGCTTCCATAAACCTTTTTACCTGTGGAATCAATCTTGTATGCACGAACTTTGACATAGTATGTCTTTTTGTTCTTTAATCCTGAAATTGTCTTAGTTGTATTCTCTGTTGTTACCTTGACTGCATTCTCGAATTTTGCATTATCTGCATAACAGATTTCATATCCCTTCACACCAGATAGTTTATTGATTTTAACCTGTAATTTCTTTTCACTTGCATTTACAAGCGATTTAAGTGTTACCTTTTTAACCGTTACTTTTGTCCATTTTGCATATAGTGTAACATTCTTTGCGCTTGTTTTTGAGATTGTTGTTACTTTGTTTTTGAATTTACTATCGGAATACCAACCTGCAAATGTGTATCCTTTTCTTGTCGCATCTTTAAGTGATACCTTCTCGTTATAGTAATATGCTGGATTGCTACTATTGTTTGTACCTTTATTCAGCTTATAGGAAATTGTATATGGCACTGTTATCTTACAAGACACTGTTAGTTCTGAGCCGTCTGCAGTTGTGGCTTGAATTGTTGCTGTTCCTGCCTTTACCGCTACCACGTTACCGTTTTGATCAACAGTTGCAACGTTGGCATCTGAAGTTGACCATGTAACTGACTTGTTCACGATACCATCTGGTGTTACAGTCGCCTTTAACTGAAGTTCTTTCCCTTTTTGAAGTGTCGCTTTCGTTTTATTCAATACAATCTTAGTCGCTTTTATCTCTGTCCATTTTGCATATACCGTAACATCACCTGTTGTTCCTGCTGCAATTGCTGTAATCTTGTTCTCACAAGCAGCATCTGTATACCAACCAGAAAACTCATATCCTATGCGAGTTGCTTCTTGTAATGCAACCATTACAGAACCATCATAGTTAGAAGGATTATCGTTATGATTTGTTCCTCCATTTAGCACATAACTGATAGTGTAAGAAGATGGAATCACGGTATCAGATGGTACACTAATCGCTGTCCATTTTGCATATACAGTAACATTACCTGTTGTTCCTGCTGCAATCTCTGTAATCTTAGTCGTATATGTAGCATCTGTGTACCAACCAGCAAAATTATATCCTGTACGAGTTGCCGGCTGTAATGGAGTCGCTACAGAACCATTATTTACAGAAGGATTGTCGCTATGATTTGTTCCTCCATTTAACTCATAATTAATATTGTAAAAAGATGAAGTCACTGTATTATATAAGAATACATCATCAATTGTTCCCCATGCACCAATCGCAGATTTCACTGTAATTACAACTGTAAGAACATCTCCTACCTCTGCTTCCACAACATCTGTTGTTGGTGTATGCCAGTCAATCCATCCTGTCAACTCTGTTGTTGCCTCTTCTGAGATTCCCGTTGTCTTGTTTTCAACCTTAATGCTAATTTGGTCATCAGAAGCACCATCTCCACCTTGAATCCTCATGTATGCAACATATTTTCCAGCTTCCTCTACGGTAACGGATTGTTCCATTATAAAGTCAACATTTTCTGTCCCATGATAGAAATGATACGCACCACTTCCTCGATAAACGTTCTCGTCCACTATTTTATCTGCTCCAGTTCCATTGATTGTCCATTTATCGATTCCACTCTCAAAATCACCTTGTTCAAGCAAATTAGCTGGTAAAACAAGAACCGTAGCTGTCGTATCTAATAATTCTGTTGTTTCTTCTTCATTAATATAACTTACTACTCCATTCACTGTGTAGGTACCAATTGCGGTAATGTTTTGGAGGTCTTCCTGACTCCAAGTAACATCTGACATCTGGTATGATCCATCTGACAATGTTACCTTTACGGTTTCTGGTAAATTAATAGACATATTTTTATTGATTATTACAGTAAGTGCTGGTGTTTCAATACTATCTACCGTAATACGGTTTGAATATGCTCCTGTGTAAACATAGTTAAATATATTCAAGGAATCTAGTTTCTTACCTGTATTATCAAAGAATGCCTGATTATCTACTGCACTTCCGCCATACCATTTTCCAGCGTCTTCTGCATCATATTCTGTCGCATATTTGCTTGCCCAGCCAGAACCATATTGTTCCCATAAAGCTTTATTTGCAACAACTTTATTATCATAATCTGCACCACTAAGTCCTGTTGTATCGCCAACTGTAATCCATGCACCTTCCCAATAGAACACACCAATTCCCATTCCATCGGATACACTATTCACTGCATCGATTACATCACGAACTTCGTTTGCTTGTCCTTGAACAGTGAAACTCCATTTTATATCATTTCCTGAATTATTATTTCCTCTTGTAACTGTGTTTCCCCATCCATCTGTATCTTCAATTGTATAAGCATACGATGTCTCGGCAACCATTACTTCCTTATCGTATGTTTTTGCAACCGTATCAAGCGTCTCTGTAAGATTGCTTAAACTTCCATGCCAGTATGGATAGTAAGAAGAGGCGAATACATCATAGTCTACGTTATTATCCGATAGATTTTTTGCTATTCCTGGATAGATTCCTTTTTGTGGTTCTGTAAAATGAAGTGCTACCTTAATTGAAGAATCAAACTCTCTAACAGCAGAACTTCCTGCATTGAAAATCTTAGCCATGTTCGCCCATGTTGTTTCTCCACAGATAGCACTTATTGTCTCATTTCCAATCTGCACCATGCCAATATCCGCACCTGCATCTTTTATTTGCTGTAATGCTTCCGTTGTAAATGCTTTTACTGCATCCACCTTTTGGTCAACGCTATATCCTAACCATGCTTTGGGTTCTTTCTGTTTTCCTGGGTCTGCCCAAAAATCAGAGTAATGGAAATCCACTAATAACTTCATGTCATATTGCGCTGCTCTTCTTCCGATTTCAACTGCAGATGCAACATCGTTGTTTCCACCACCATAACCATTACCACTGGCATCATATGGATCGTTCCATACACGAACACGAATATAGTTTACACCTGATTCTGATAACATCTTGAAGATATCTGTTTCGTTTCCATCTTCATCATAATATCTTACACCAGATGCTTCTTCGGATAATACACTTGAGATATCGACACCACGAATAAAATCTTCTGAAAGGTTTTCTACTTTCGTCACGTTAATCTCTGCCTCAACTGGATTACCTGCTATCTCTTCATTGCTTACTGTAAGGCTCATATTGTCCACTTTACCCCAACCATATGCAGCAATATCTAAAACAATCTGAAGTTGAATTGTTGTTGTTTCTGTAAGATTGAATGTTACTGATGGGTGTAAGTACTCAGACGGCTCTTTCGTCCAGCCTGTCTGTGCAGAAGAATCTGTCGCAATTACAGTTTTTGTTTCTGCATTCAAGACGTTCATAATAACAGTACTATCATTACCATTTGAAATACTTTTGAATGTATAACTACCAACTTCAAGTTCAATCGGTTTCGTATAAGTTACAATTTCATTAGTTGCATATTCACTCCAGTAATTCAATATTTGTCCGTCACCAAAAGGTGGGGTTGATTCATCAATTTTCAAGCTAACTACACCCGTGTCACTAATTTCAAAATTATCCGCTTTTTCAAATCCAGCATCATCTGCATCTGTAATCAGATTTACTTCTACTGCTTCTGCTACGGATACTGGAATATTTATCATACTAAATACCATTATCACCGCCAATACGAATGACAATATTCTCTTTCCGTTGCTACCTAAACCTCTTTTCATTCTTGTCCTCCTAGCTCCAATTCCATTAATAGTAATACCATTTCGCGCAAACGGTTGTTTCATGTTCATATCGTATCATTTAATGCATTTTTAGTCAATCCATTGGTTTTTAGTCATTTTCGCATTGTTTTTTGTTCAAATAGTACAAAAAACATTTCGTTTAAAGCGCAACTTGGCGCAACATTTATTTTTGAGTTTTTTTACTCACTAAACTTATTCTTTGTCCTTTTTTCACCAGCATACATTAGTAAAATATGTACAATGAAATTTTCTCCTCTTCATCCAAAAAACGGGCTGTCATCTTCTGATGCAACCCGCCTTTTTCCCATTTTATTCTATTCTTTTAAATACAAATTTACTTTTTGAACAATTGCATTCACACCATCGTCCACACTAATTTCTCCTGTTAAAACTTTCTCACCAAATGTCTCAACAGCATCTTGTACTACACTTTCCATTAGAAATGGAGTTGACAAACTTTCTGCAACATTAAGTAATGACTTCATCTCTTCCGCTGTAGGAATTTTAAGCTCATAACCTATTATTTTTCCTTCTTTATTTGAACCGCCTACAGAGTACTCTGCTACATTTTCTCCATTTGCCAAATTAGAAAATACCGTCTTATTCACTGGCAAACCTTCATCTACATTCATCTTCTGCAATTTTTCAGTATATAGACTTTTAAAGAAATCAAGTGATGTTTCGAGATTCTTTGAAGAAGCATTTACACCTACAATTCCTTTTGGAATAAAATTTCCTTGTGATTGCATATCAAATATTTGATACGATATCGTATTATCATTCCTTATTGTCGCAAGAATCGTCTGATACTCTTCCAAATCATTTATAAATCCAACTGCCATCTGTTGGTCACCAAACATTATACTTGATAGTTGCATTCCCAATGCCTTAATTCCATGCTCCAGTCCATTATTCATACCCTTCACAAATTCTAACTGCTTCAAATATTCCGTAATCCTGTCATTAGACAGATTCTCTGTTTCCAACTCATATATCTCTTTTGCAAAAGTCAGATATTCTTTTAATTTTTCTTCATCTGCTTTCCCCTCTTCTGTTATCCATGCAGCACTACATGCAAACTCTAAATATTTTAATACTTCTTTTGGGGTATAACCTCCAAGTATCGTTTCTGAGCTACTATGATTTGCTCTAATATCTTGTAGCATCTTACTAAATGCCTGTAATGTTGTTATCTCTTTCATTTTTTCTTTATCCCCTATTATAACAGGAATCTGAAACTTAGCTGGTACACCATATAAACCGTCTGCTCTTTGGTATGCATGTGTTATATTCGTTAAATAACTCTCTGATTCTTCTAGCTCTTTCATAACTGTTGACAAATCATAAAGAACTCCTTTTTCTATATAGGAAGACATTGGCAGACCATCTAATAGTATTAAATCAGGACCATCTTCTGCCAAAATACTTGTATTTAATCGCTGAATCGCATCCGTCTTAGTCACTGCATCATCGCCTGTTATACCAATCTCTAACTTAACAAATACATCAGGATTATTCTTTCGGTAGTTAACAATTGCCTGTTGTATTGTCTTACTTTCATATAAACTATAGATTCGCAGTTGCGTGTTAGGAACAGAAGGTACATTTGCATCATAATGATAAAAATCTAACTCCCCATTTTCATACCCAACAAAGAAACTTCCCTCCTCTTTCAACCGAAATGCCTTAGCAGAATTAGAAGGACTACCAAGGTTACTTAGCTCACCTGACACAAGCTGCTCTACTACACTTCCATTCATTACATGACGATATACTCCTGCTTTACAGGCAATATAGATTGCATTCTCTTTTTCATCAATTGCTACTTGATACGTCTGTACTGCACGTAAAGTTGTTTCCAAAAATTCATTCCAAACACTGTCCTTTGTTTCTAGCTCTTTTGTTTCTATATTGTAGATATATCCAACGCGATTACTTACTGTTACAATGTAATTTTCACTCACTGCAAATGTATCCGTGTATCCTTCTTCTTCAAATAACTGCTCTACACTTTCTTGATTACAGTCAATCTCAATAAACTCTCCATTATTCGTTAATGCATACAGTTTACCATTATCTGAAAATTCCGCCTTTAGTAACCATGCCCCCTTCTTACTAACTGTTAGATTTAGTTCCTTTTTTGAACCTTCTTTTGTTAGATAGATATATTTTTCTATATCGGAATAATTCTCTTTTATATCATTCCATGGAATATAAGAAAAGAAAATATCCCCCTTCTTGTTCATAGCAACACTTGTAATCTCACAACCTCCCATTGAAATTACATACTGCATCTCCTTTATTGGTGTTGTTTCCCACGTTTCTAGAGCATCGTTAGCACTAAATAATTCTCCTGTTATCGTATTAATAGCTGCTACTGTACCATCTTCCAAAATCGTTATATTATTAATCCTGTTATCCATTGTAAAGCAAGGAGTTTCAACATACCTCCCCATTGCCTGTTCTGGCTGATTACTCTCATTTTGATTGTTTTTTTTATTCTCATTCTGGCTGCTTGTTTCCTTGTTTGTATTCTGTTGAATGTTTTTTTGATTATTAGCATTTGTATTATTCATATCATCTGCTTTTTTTCCTGTGCAACCTGCTAAGAATGCTATACAGGTCAATACAAAAATATAAAATAATGCTTTCCTTTTCCGAATCATATTTACCTCCCGAAGTCTATTGTAGTTAAGTAATTGCAAAACTCATTTTATGTTTCTTAAATCGTCGACACCTATACCCTAACACAATTATCTTTATTTTATCTCTAAAGATTTAGAAATCCAAGAGAGACTTCTTAGAAAGTTAGCGTTCCCTACATAATCAATAGCACACTTGGCAGAATATTGCCTGTAAACATTATCCTTAAAAAGCACAAATTACACACTAAACTTTCATCCTTAGATTTTAAATAGAACTTTCTATGTTATACTATTCTTATAAGGTATTTTACTCCAACTGTTACACGGATTGCTACACATTTCATGCAAGCATGAAACGTATCACCTTTGACCTTTGTATCATAGTATTTATTTCAAAACAGTTTATCCCATACTTGTGTACCAATAAACTACCCATGCAAAACTTCATTACCTATATCTGCTTCTTCGTTGCTACCCTATAATTAAGAAATGGTAGCGAAACATCTATAGTGCTTCTTAGTGTGTATATACAAAACCTAGGAAGGCGAGGCATGGACGCCGAGCCAGTCTTCGCTGAGGCAGGATGCCGAATCGAAGACGTTTCCGTAAGATTTGAATAAATGTCCATACACACTTAGAAACACTTAGGTGTGTAGCGTGTTTCGTATTATAGGGTAGCAACGAAGAAGCTCTATAACCAACCAAGTTTTGCATCAAAATCTATCCTACACAAGTATGTCCACACCCCAAAACCAGAAAGGACCCCAATTCCATGCGAATTTTATTAATAGAAGATGATGAACAATTATGCTTTTCCATTGCATATCAGTTAGAAAATCAAGGATTTCATATTGATACGTGTATCGATGGCGAAGACGCACTCTTGTTTATGAAAGAAAATATATATGATTTGATTCTACTCGATCGAATGCTTCCGCATATCGATGGAATTACATTACTTAAAAAGTTAAGGCAACAGAATAATTCTACACCAGTAATTATTCTAACTGCACTTGGTGAGCTTTCAGACAAAATTATGGGGTTAGATGCGGGTGCTGATGACTATCTTGTAAAGCCATTTGCAATTGAAGAACTGCTTGCCAGAATCCGCAGTATCAATAGGCGTCCACGGCAATGGACAGATACCGATTCTCTAACCTATAGCGACATTACCTTTTCACCATCTACCAATTCACTAACCGGCTCACTTGGAACTTGTACTTTATCGAAAAAGGAAGGCACATTACTGGAATTCTTTATGCGAAATTCCGCTCAGATTCTTCCAAGAACAACTCTTCTTACTAAAGTTTGGGGTCCATATGCAGAGATTGAAGATGGTAATCTGGATAACTATATTCATTTTATTCGACGACGCCTAAAAGCAGTCAGCAGTACCACTACTATTAAGACACATCGGGGTGTTGGATATCGTTTGGAGGAGCTTCATGAATAAGCATGTAACCATGTTTCGCAAATTAAACTTACGATTAGCATTATTATTTACCACAATTGCCGGGCTAATTCTATTGACAATGTCATTGTTGTATCTTTATCTATCAGAAAAAGAGTTAAAGAATACCTCCTATCTTTCGTTCTGTGGTGAGATAAACACGATTATTGCAGGGCTTGATGGACAGAACGTAATTACACATGAATGGCTATCAAAGGTTGAGCAAAACAACAAATATAGTATTGCACTATATGATAACGGAACTCCACTCTCCTATACACAAGTGGCTCGTACCAAAGACCAACTTTCCATTATTGATGAGATTTTAGCTTATAGCAAAGAGAGTTACAGTATCTATCCAAAGACGACAGACTCCACTCCTATACACTACGAGTTTGCATATACAACGGCAGATAAATCTCCTTACTATGTATCCTTTATACAGATATCACATAGCTCCAATGTTTTATCCACAATAATTCTGTATCCTACTGATAATTTACACAAAAAGCTACAACATCAGCGTGTTTACTTTATTATACTTAATGTAGTCGGAATTCTACTACTATTTCTCGCTTCCTTGTTTTTTACACACAAGTTATTGCAACCAATTAAGCAGTCTCAAGATAAGCAGACAACCTTTATCGCAGCAGCTTCACATGAACTTCGAACCCCTCTTGCGGTAATACTTTCTTCCATGTCTGCTCTTCGAACATCAGATTCTAGCATGCAATCTCAATTTCTCAATACGATAGAATCCGAAAGTAAACGTATGTCTAATCTGGTAAATGATATGTTGACACTCGCACGTGCTGACAGTCAGACTTGGTCTTTTACTATGAGACAGGAGGAGCTAGATACTCTATTACTAGAAACATATGAAGCATTTGAACCGTTAACAATAGAACATAACTTAGCACTATCAATCACCTTGCCAAATGACTCCATTCCTACTTGCTATTGTGACAAAGAGCGAATCGCACAAGTGTTAGCAATCCTTATTAACAATGCCATTAGTTACTCTAATCCAGATGGAAAAATCCATTTAACACTTAACTATACAAATTCTACTTTTATATTCTCTGTTATTGATAATGGCATTGGAATCTCGCAAGAAGCCAAATCCCATATATTTGACCGTTTCTATCGGGAAGATTCTTCACGTTCTAAGAAGGAACATTTCGGATTAGGTCTTTGTATCGCCAAAGAAATTATTGATGCTCATAACGGCAACATTCAAGTGTGTGATACACCTAGTGGCGGTACTACATTTCAAATTATATTGCCATATGCAAAATAACGCCAAAAAGTGAGCTGTCTCTAGGGGTGACAGCTCACTTTTTTGAAATAATTCATGGCAACAAAAGTTGTTCATATAAAAGGAAATATAAAAGGAATTTATTTAAATGCTTTCGCACTTAAACCGAAAACACTTCGATAGCGCCACTTAATTCTCCCGCTATCTGATTCAAACGATTGGCTTCAAGCTCAACCTCTCTTGTATGATTTGCAACTTCTTCTGCATTCTTAGATATGCATTGAATGCCTTTCGCACCCTCTGTTGTTGCATCTGTCAATTCTCCAAACGAAGCCAATAATGCTTCAATTTCACTAAATATATTCTTAGACACACTTGAAATATCCTCAAGTACTTCTCTCATATCGGTAGAATCTACATTGTATTGCTCACTCATCTCAATAAGTTTTTGATAAGTGTCTTTCACATGGGTATCCATAAAATGTAATACTTCATAAGAGTTATCACATAAATTATTAACAGAAACGATTACATTCTTCGTTATATTTTGAATCTGTAATGCTGTTTTCTCTGAATTATCTGCCAAACTTCTAATCTCATCTGCTACAACAGAAAATCCTTTACCAAAGTCACCTGCTCTTGCCGCTTCAATCGATGCATTCAAAGATAGTAAACTTGTTTGATCTGCTATATCAAGAATCGCTTTTGTCAATTCATTAATCTGTTGCACCTGCTTTGACTCTTCAATTGCAACTCTTAATTTTTCCTGTGTTACTTTGCATACTTCATCTGCTTTTCTAGCAGACTCCGCCGCTTCTACTTTCAATTGCACTGCTCTACCACTAATATCATTTGCAGTATCCACACCTGATTTATTCTTTGTATCCATAACTTCAATATGATGAATCATTCTTTTCGATGCATCACCAAGTGTTATCGCTGTACTTTCCGTTTGCTCCATACTTGCAGATAACTGTTGTGCCGTTGCTGTAATATTACTTACTTCATCTACTAAAGAATTAATTGCTCTATCAAGGTGGACTGCCGAATCAGTAACAACAACTGTATTATCATTTACCTTGGTAACAGTTTTGTTCATAGACTTCTGTAATTTATCTAATGCTCTCGCTAGCTTACCAGTTTCATTCTTTTTCTTTAGGTAAGGTACATAATTCTTACTTGTAAAATCACTTTCCTTTGCCATCTCAATATCTTTCGTTACTCTGGATATTGGCGTTGAAATTTTCTTTCCAACAATGAATGCAATAATTGTACAGATTACAACACAGATTGCGATAAACATAAAACTCTTAACCATCATATCTTTAACATTACCCATAACGTCGCTCTCAGGCGTTACTAAAACTAAGTAATATCCATTCTCTAGTTTTGAATATGCTACATACGATTGCTCTCCATCAATATTCATCTTCTCTAACCCTTGTGGCTGTGTTGACATAAGCTGTGATAACTCTTCAAATCCTGTATCCTTTAGCTTATTTTCTTTCGAATATGTATCATGTACAATATATCTTTGATAAGAATCAACTATAAATGCATAACCGTTATCATATGGTCGAATATTTAATACTAACTCTTTGAAATCATCAAATGATATGATAAGTCCAACTACACCTACTACTTGTTTATTCACATACACTGGTTGTGTATAACTAATTACTTCTTGCCCAAGTTCTTCATCTATATAAGGGTCAAGCCATGTTGCCTTATTATTTTTTAACGTTTCATTATAGAAATTCCACTTTTCACCTTTTCTTGAGCTAAACGATTTATACTCTTCTTCCGAATTTTGAATAACTCGTTCCCCATTCTCACTAATTGCCGTACATAGTGCTCCTACCTTGGTAGGGTTTCCATACGCATATAAGCGCAATACATCCATATCTGTTATTGTTGATTGAACCACACTAATATATTTATACATCCCATCCATAAATGTATTGTTGTATTCAAGACTTCTAACATTAGAATAATCATAGCTTGCTTCAAAATAACTTGCCATACCAGAAACTATCTCTTGTGTTCCTCTATAGTTCAGATTCATTTGGTTTGCATATTGAATCGACATTGCAGACAACTTGTCCTCTGCCTCTTCTCCTAACGTCTTATAACTTAAGACGCCATTAATACACCCTACGAGAATAGATACTATTAATACACATGCAGTAATCGCTGTTATTATAGCGGTTGATATCTTCCTCATCTTAACAAACATACTCCTTTCCAAACTTTGAAAGCCTTATGCATAACATATCATTTCAACAAACCTGTATTTAGGATATCAAAGCCGAATCGACATCTTGCTCTAATTTGTTTTCCTTAAAATGTTATACATTTTGTCTAATAACTCCCTTTTGCTATTTCTATTTTTACACATTATATCCAAAGTGTCAAGGATTATTTTCGCTAATTTTCGAAATATACATTTGCTTTTCATTTTTTCACTTAATTGTAACTCTTAAATGATGTTCTGTACACAAGCTTAAAAACACGCAAAAAAAACCAGTACATAATTCAAAATGAACTCTGTACTGGTTTTTTGCTTTTTCTCTATTGCTTCATAAACTTCAGGAGGGACTACGTCCCTCCATCTATACTTTATGAATACTTATCTGTTATTATACATTCAAACTGTAAAGTGGATACTTATCTGTTAACTCTTTTACAATTGCTAATGCTTGTTCTTTGTTTGCATCTACGTCTTTTACTAGTAATGAAATCGCTTCTGCAACTTGTTCCATATCTTCTGGTTTCATTCCTCTTGTAGTAACAGCAGCTGTTCCAAGACGGATACCGCTTGTTACGAATGGAGAAGCTGGATCATTAGGGATTGCATTCTTGTTACAAGTAATGTTTGCAGCGTCTAATAACTTCTCTGTTTCCTTACCTGTTACATTCATGTTTTGAAGATCAACTAACATAAGGTGGTTATCTGTACCACTTGATACTAAGTTAAATCCTCTCTTCATTAATCCGTCAGCTAATGCTTTCGCATTGTCTACTACATTCTTTGCATATTCTTTGAAGCTTGGGTCTAATGCTTCTTTGAAACATACTGCTTTCGCAGCAATAACGTGCATTAAAGGTCCACCTTGAATACCAGGGAAGATAGCTTTGTTTAATTTATATTCTGTAGCAAATTCTTCACTAGAAAGAATCATACCACCTCTTGGTCCACGTAATGTTTTATGTGTTGTAGTTGTTGTAACATGTGCATATGGGATTGGACTTTCATGAAGACCTGCAGCAACAAGACCTGCAATATGCGCCATATCAACCATTAAGAATGCGCCTACTTCATCTGCGATTTCTCTGAATTTCTTGAAATCAATCTTTCTAGGGTATGCACTTGCACCTGCTACGATTAGTTTTGGTTTATTTTCAATTGCTGTTTTACGAACTACATCATAATCGATGAATCCATTCTCATCTACGCCGTATGAAACAATGTTATAATATGTTCCTGACATATTAACTGGGCTACCATGAGTTAAGTGTCCACCATCAGCAAGGCTCATACCCATTACTGTTTCACCAGGTTTAACTAATGCAAAGAACACTGCCATATTTGCTTGTGCTCCAGAGTGTGGTTGCACATTGGCATATGTACAGCCGAATAATTCTTTTGCTCTTTCAATTGCTAATTCTTCTGCCATATCAACGAACTCACAACCGCCATAATATCTCTTTCCTGGATATCCTTCTGCGTATTTGTTTGTTAATGGGCTTCCCATTGTTGCCATAACAGCTTTGCTAACAAAGTTTTCTGAAGCAATTAATTCAATATGATCTTCTTGTCTATTGAACTCTTTCTTCATCGCTTGTGCTAACTCAGGGTCATAAGCTTGGATCTCATCAAATGAAAACATAATTTACCTCCATAAATTTTATTACATATTTTATCACTGGAATACGTTACAGTATAATCAATTTTATTATAACATTAGTTCTTATTTTTTGCTATGCTTTTATTATTTCTTGTAAAATCTGCACCATTTTCTCCATGGATTGTACGGGAATATACTCATATCTGCCATGGAAATTATGCCCACCAGTAGATAGATTAGGACAAGGCAGACCCATGAACGATAATCTTGCTCCATCTGTACCGCCACGAATTGGTACAACGATTGGTTCTACGCCAGCTCTCTTCATCGCTTCTTCCGCACGAACTACAATTTCCATATGCGTAACAATCTTTTCTTTCATGTTAAAGTAGCTATCTTTTAACGATAATTCGAATGTTCCTGTACCATAACGATCATTTAGATAAGTCGTAATTTTCTCAAACATCGCTTTTTTCTCATTAAATTTCTCTTTATCATGATCACGAATAATATATTCTAAAACAGTTTCCTCTTCATTACCGTTGATAAATGAAAGGTGTTGAAATCCTTCATATCCTTCTGTACAAGCTGGAATCTCATTCGCCGGAAGCATACTGTTAAATTCCATCGCCATTAGGATTGCATTTTTCATCTTATTCTTTGCCTCACCTGGATGAATATTCACACCATGCACAACTACTTTTGCTGCGGCTGCATTGAAGTTCTCATATTCCAATTCTCCAAGTTTTCCACCATCAACTGTATAGGCGAAATCAACATTGAATCTTTCCACATCAAAATGGTCTGCTCCTGCCCCAATCTCTTCATCTGACGTAAATCCGATACGAATTGTTCCATGTGGAATACTCGCATCATTTAATAATTGTTCTGCCAATGTAAGAATCTCCGCAATTCCAGCCTTATCATCTGCTCCAAGCAATGTTGTTCCATCCGTTACAATCAAGTCTTGTCCCACATAGTCCGTCATATGAGCAAATTCTTTCGTGCGCATAATAATGTTCTTCTCTTCATTCAAAACAATATCTTTGCCATCGTAATTCGTAACAATTCTTGCTTTCACATCTTTTCCAGAGATTGCATCCGAAGTATCCATATGAGCAATTAATCCGATATATGGCACATCTTCATAACCCTTTGTTGCTTCTATTGTTCCATACACATACCCATATTCATCGACCTCGGCATCTGCAATTCCCATGACTTTCATTTCATTTACTAGTTCAGCAGCAAGTACTTTTTGATTCTCTGTACTTGGTGTCGTTGTACTTGTGTGGTCTGACGTTGTGTGGAAACTAACGTATCTTAAAAAACGTTCTGTTACATTCATGTTGAATCCTCCTTGAATTATGATTATTCAGTAATTGCGAAACTCTCAATATATTTGACTGCTTCTTGATTAACATAGATTAACTAAAAAACGATAGCAAAACATCTATAGTACTTCTTGGTGTATGCTACACAACCTAGGAAGGCGAGGCATGGACGCCGAGCCAGCCTGAGCTAGGGTGTGTCTGAAAAATGCTTGTACTAGGCTGTGCACTCCACTTAGTGGAATGGAAGTTCAAAATTCAGGAAGTGTAGCGGGCGACATTGACTGAATTTTGAGCTTTCAGACCGCTGAGTGGAGGGTGCAGAATAGTGCAATGATTTTTCAGACATACCCGAGGGCAGGATGCCGAATCGAAGGCATTTCCGTAACTTTTAGATATCTTATCTGCATACACCTAGAAGTACTTAGATGTGTAGCGTGTTTTGTGTTAATGTATGTTAAGCAAGAAGCTTCTACAAACTAAATTGAGTTTCGCAATTACCTCCTATGATTATAAATAAGGCAATACGTCTTCTGTGTAAGCTCGAAGTACTTCTCCTACACTCCATGCCTGTGTATAACAGCCACGGCTTGTACATGTAAAGTCACCATCGAAAATTTCTGCAATACCACTAAGACATCCATCTTCCATATGGTCTTCGAAATACTCACACATTTCTTTTGCCTTTTGTACAGCTTCTTTACTATGATTATTTACCTTACAATATGCAGAGATGAAAGCCCCTGAGATATACCCCCAACTTGTTCCCATATGATATGCAAGGTCACGATTAATAAGTTTTCCAATGTAATGGCTCTTATAATCCACATCTTCATTTGATAACGAACGAATTCCATAAGGAGTATACAAATCATGATACACTCTTTGCACTACTAACTTCTCTTTTTCACTATCTAGCATGGTATATGGTAAGGATATTGCCCATATTTGATTTGGTCGAATCTTACCATCTGCAATTTCTTCCCCATTGGATTTTTCAATCACATCATACAAACAGTTTGCATCAGAATTCCAGAAATTATCCACAAAGGATGCCTTCACATGGGATGCTAATCCACAATACTCGTCCTCTTTCTCCCCATAATGCACAGCCAACTTCTCCATTACCTTCAAAGCATTATACCATAACGCATTGATTTCTACGGCTTTGCCATGTCTTGGAGTAACGACTAAATCTCCCACGCGCACATCCATCCATGTCAATTGGTCAAGGTCGCTTCCACCTTCAATTAGATAATCACTGTCCATGCGAATTCCATAGCGTGTTCCATTCTTATATGCCTCGATGATTTCCTTTAGACATGGATATATTTTTTCATGAATAAAAGTATAATCTGACTCTTCTCCTGTATATTTTAAGTAACAGTCTACAGAATAGAAATACCATAAAGAAGCATCAATTGTATTATATATTGGCTCTTCTTTCGCACTATTCGGAAATACATTTGGTATCATTCCTTTATCTACATTTCTTGAAAATGATTCCAGAATGGAACGTGCATCTTCAAATCTTCTTGTTGCTAATGTTAATCCTTGCAGAGCAATCATAGTATCTCTTCCCCAGTCCGCAAACCAAGGATATCCGGCAAGAATTGTTTTTAATCCTGTTGATTCCCTATCTACAATAAATGCATCCGCTCCCCATGCAAGTCTTCTTGCTAAGCGGTCTTCATAAGGAATTAAATCCATTAATCCAATCATTCTTTGACGATATTGCTCTGCAATCAAAAATCCATCTTTATCATCTAACTCTTCAACAGTACATTTTATATAGAATCGTTTCTTCTCATAAGGGGCAAGCGTTACTACTACGTCATATGGTGTAATATGATTATCTACTCCCAAAAATCCTGTACGTACATCAATTGGGTATACTTGATTTTCTTCAATCAGATAATTCGGCGTTGCCATTGATACAGGCTTTTGCGCTCTATCGTAATACTCTCCTTCTGAGGCATAGAATTTGATTGTTACTTCTTTATTTTCTTCTGGCATTAAAGCAAGATACTGATTCTTTGTACCATTCCATGATTTTAACTCTTTCTCAAATACAAGTTGTGCTCGTTCTGTTGTTTCCCCAAATCCACGATAGGTGAACATTGGTGTGATTGTAAATGTAGCGTCTTCCAACCCATTTTCAATCTCGTAACATACAACACTTGTATTCTTTCCATGTTCTAATGAAACCGTCTTTTTAATACATACATCTGCTACTTGGTAGGTGTATGTTGGTAGGATATCTAACGTAAATCGGTTAAGATACTGATATCCTCTCTTCCATTCTTTTATATATTCTTGTGCAGTGAAATCATATTCTTTCCCCGCAATTGTTACTGCTTCATGTGTTCCTGGGAAAATCATCATTCTATCCACAGGGGCATGCAAAGATGCAACAAGGTATCCACAAAAACTTCTTGTATTTGCACCAATTATGGATTGATTGGCAAAGCCTCCAATGCCATTTGTTAATAACCATTCTTTCTCCATTCCAGTTTCAAATGTACGGAATGCATTTCTACCAAAAACATATTTTTCTCTCATATTATTAGTCCTT
>NZ_JAVBNS010000259.1:0-20044 GCF_031551385.1 Anaerosporobacter sp. | reverse complement strand
TTCCGTTTGGAGTACATTTGTCTAATATTTCATTGAAATCATCGAAAAGCTCCTTTTGTACTTGTTCCATCATATCAAAGACATCTTTGTAATGAAGATAAAATGTACCCCGATTTAAGTCAGAGCACTCAGAGATTTCCTTTACTGTAATATCCTTTAAATCTTTTTCTCCTAGTAGTTTTGTTAAGCTATCTAATAATATTTTTCGTGTTTTCTTTACTCTACGGTCTAATTTGGGTTTTGTTGTAGAAGAAGTAGTTTCCATTATAAATTCCTCCTTATGTAGAATGACGGGGTTCAATTGGTGAATCATGATAAAAATGTATGTTAATCATCATCTGAATACGATTGTGTTTAGTAATCGTCGTTTATAAACAACATTGATTATTGAATTAATCCTCCTCTCTATTATAATTGAATTATGTTAATTAATCAACTGGTGTTAATAAATAAACATTAAGTTTATAAATGGGAAAGGAGTTAGATTTATGAAACAATATACGGAGTTTATAATGAAACATCGTAAATGGATTATTGGAATATTCTTAGTGTTAACGCTCATATGTGGATTGCTCTCAAAATTAGTTGGTGTAAACTATGATTTTGCAGATTATCTTCCAGAGGATGCAAAATCAACAAAAGCAATTGATGTAATGCTTGAGGAATATAATCAGTCTATTCCAAATATGAGAGTGCTACTATATGACGTATCAATTGTAAAGGCATTGGAGTATAAGAATGCAATTGAAGAAGTGGAAGGGGTTGAAGAGGTACAATGGCTAGATGATGTAATCAATATCTATCAACCACTTGAAACGATAAACAAGGACATAGTTAATACATGGTATAAAGAGCAGAGTGCAATATTTAGTGTGACTATTAATGAAGAAAATCAATTAGATACAGTAAATGCAATTCGAGATATTATTGGTGATGAGAATTGTATGTCAGGATCGGCAGTAAGTAACGCAGTAGCACCAGTTAATACAGACAAAGAAGTAAAGAGAATTATGTTAATCGTATTGCCGATTATATTAGTAATTTTGTTGTTAACAACGACTTCTTGGTACGAACCATTCTTGTTCCTAGCAACAATTGGCATAGCAGTTATGCTAAACAGAGGAACGAATCTAATGTTTGGAACAATTTCATTTGTAACAAATGCAGCAGGAGGAGTATTGCAATTAGCAGTATCTATGGATTATTCCATATTCCTATTACATCGATTCTCGGATAATCGAAGAGAAGGAATGGCAATAGAGGAGGCGATGAAACATGCAATTCGACAGGCGACAGGTTCTATTTTATCAAGTGGTTTAACAACAGTTACGGGTTTTGCAGCATTAATATTAATGAGATTTCGAATTGGCCCAGATATGGGATTTGTTATGGCAAAAGCAATTGTGTTAAGTCTAATTACGGTATTATGTCTTCTTCCAGTATTAGCAGTAGCTACATATAAATTAATTGATAAGACAGAGCATAAACCATTATATCCGTCATTTGATAGACTTTCAAAGGTAATATATAAGATAAAAATACCTGTTTTGGCTATATTTATAATACTAATGGTACCTTGTTTCTTAGCATCAAGAAACAATGAATTTCTATATGGTTCAAGTAAAGTTTATAGTACAGAAGAAACGCAATTAGGTAGGGATTTAAATGCGATTAACGAATTATATGGCAACACGAATCAAATTGTTGTTATGGTGAAAAGGGGAGAATATAGTAAGGAAGTAGCTCTAAACAAAGCATTTCTTGAGATGGATGACGTTACAAGTGTAATATCGTATTCCAATACAGTGGGGGAGAGTGTTCCAGAAGAATTTGTTCCAAGCAGCAAATTATCACAATTGTATTCAGAGAATTATAGCCGTTTTGTTCTATCATTAGATACGGAGGAAGGGTTAGAAGGTTGTTTTGAATTAATAGATCGGATTCGTGATGTAACGGAATATTATTATGGAGATGAGTATCATCTAGCGGGTGATTTAGTTAGTACAGAAGATTTGAAACAGACGATTACAGCAGATGAACGAAAAGTTAATTTTCTAGCGATTGCATTTGTATTTCTTATTCTAATGTTTTCATTCAAATCAATTACAATACCGATTATTCTTACATTGGTAATTGAAACGTCGATATGGATTAACTTAGCCGTACCATATTTTGGTAGTGATACACTCTATTATATTGGTTATCTAATTGTCAGTTCAGTACAGTTAGGGGCAACCATTGATTATGCAATCTTATTGACGGAACGATATAAAGAAAAACGTGTAGAACATGCAAAGAAAGAAGCAATTATCGAGGCACTTAAATCCTGTATGATTTCCATCATTACATCAGCATCAATATTAGCGTGTGCTGGAACGGTACTTGGAATCATATCAACGAATGGGGTGCTAAGTCAGCTTGGAACATTGTTAGGACGTGGAGCAGTACTATCATTTGTGCTAGTAGTATTTGTATTACCGTTGTTACTTGCAATGTTTGATAAACTGATTGGTTATACAACAATTGGTTGGCGAAGGGATAGTAAAGGAGGAAAATCTCATGAATAAAAGAATAGTAAAAGATATAACAAGAAAAGTGCTGATTGGTCTAATCGTAGTAACATTGGCGAGTAATCCAGTAATGACATATGCGGCAAGTGAAGTAACGAAAGATGAAAATGTTTATGCTGATTTATCATGTGATGGAACAGTAAATGGAATCTATGTAGTGAACTCCTATGAGTTAACATCGGATGAAACGATTTTGGATTACGGTAACTATAGTTCTGTTAAGAATCTATCTTCAGAGCAATCCATTACTATGGAGAATAGTAGTATCTCTATCGATGCGTCAAAAGGTATGTTTTACTATCAAGGAAATCTCGAAACAAAAGAACTGCCTTGGATTATAACGATTACATATCAGTTAGATGGAGAGGCGATTGCTGCTACTGAGTTAGCGGGAAGAGAAGGAACTCTGAAAATATTCCTATCAATCAAACAAAATGTAAATATAGATACAACATTTTTTGAACATTATCTGATGCAAGTAACCGTTACACTTGATGCAAAGAGATGTGAGAATATAAAAGCAGATGGTGCGACAATAGCAAATGTGGGAAACGACAAACAATTATTATATACAATAATGCCAAACAGTGAGAGTGAGGTAGAGATTAGCTGTGATATTACAGATTTTAGATTAGAACCAATTACATTTAAAGCAGTAGCTTCTAATATAGAAGTAGAAACGAACTCAATTGATACGAGTGTCATTACAGAAGAAACAAGCAAGATAACAGATGCAGCAGGAAAGCTTGATGATGCTTCGAATAAGGTTGCAGACGGCGTGGAACAGTTACAGAAGGGAGCAAAGCAATTAGAAGATGCAATTACGAAATTAGATAGTAAGTCTCAAACATTGAAAGATGGTTCGGCAAAAGTATTGGAAGCATTAAAGGTAATAAGTGCTCAACTAGAGAGTGTATCGATATCGTCACAAGATTTGAATAAGTTGATAACGGCTTCATCTGACATTTGTACAGGTATTAATGGGTTGCAAGCAGGAGTGAAGCAACTGGATAATGCACTTATCTATTCCAATATAAATAAAACAATATGGTCATCTTTAGCAAAACAAACAGGGAATCAAATAACGCAAGAAAATAGAGATAAACTTGCAACGGCAATTACATCACAAGACATAGTGAATCAAGTAATGTCATTACCAGATGGTGAATTGAAACAAGGAATGATTGCATATATAACTGCTTCACAAAGTTATGTTACGATAGAGCAAGCATACCAAACAGGATTGCAAACATATATGAGTACAGTAAGAGGCTCTGTAAAGGATCAAACAGGAAGTGCATATCTTGTGGCTTCTACAGAAAAGCTAAGTGAAAATTACAAAGAATTCGATAAGCAAATTAAGAAGTTAGGAAGTTCTTTATCTGGATTAGCCGATAATATGACCACATTGAAGACAGCAATTAATTCATTAACGAAAGAATACACAACTCTTGATGGAGGAATTGTTGCCTATGCAAATGGGGTGTCAGCAATTCTCACTGGTGTTACAGAATTAGAAAGTGGGTTAGAAACATTACAAGAGGGAACAAATGAACTAAGAAAAGGAACTAGCGAGTTTCTTAATCAAACCTCAGATATTGATGGAATTGTTGAAGACAAGATTGAGTCTATGGTAGATTCTATGACAGGTGGTGAATTTGAAGTAGTTTCTTTTGTTTCGGATAAGAATACGAATGTAGGGCATGTTCAATTTGTTATGGAAACAGAAGAGATAAAGAAGCCAGAAGAAGTAAAAGCACAAAAGGTGGAGGAGAAAAAATCTTTCTTTGAGAAATTAAGGGATTTGTTTTAGTAATATTTTGGTATATGCGTATGGCACTGTTATAATGGCTTTTTCTGGACTTTGACTAATATAGAATAATATTATAGAATAGTAGTATTGGTTAATTGAGAGAAAAAGCTATTAAAAGACAGCAGAAAGAGAGTGGACATACGTATGAATGTTATGAAAAAGAGTAAATCAATCATTGTGATACTTGTAATGGTTGTATTATTGGTAGGATTACCAAGTTATGCAAAAGCAGAAGAGATAGTAACAGAAGAAGTAGCGACAAATTATCTGACGGTGCATGAAAAGGCGATAGCAAATGGGGAATCCTTTGAGTTACAACTACCAAGTGGTATGAACTGCAATTATACGATCGAGGGGAATTACTATTGTGTAGGTGTACAAAGAAGCGAATATACAACTTCATTGTGGATAACAGGATATTCATCTGGAGAAGCTACCATTGTAGTTTGGTTTTATGACCAAGATTGGAATTACATAGCAAGTGAATCTTGCAAGGTGAGTGTAATTGAAAAGGGGCTTGAAGAGTCATCACTCATATGTGCAGTTGGAAAGACAGCACAATTACATATGTCAGGTTATGAGCAAACACAGGCTATCACATGGACAAGTAGTAACGTGGCAGTAGCTAAAGTAAATGAAGCAGGGCTTGTGACAGGTGTAGCAAAAGGAGAAGCAGATATAACAGCAACTTGTGTGGAAACTGATGGAACAGTGAGAACTTATACATGTAGAGTAGCAATTAGTGATCCTAAAATCAAAGAGAGTTCGGGAAACTTAGCAGTTGGTTGTACGAAGGAATTAAAACTTACAGGATTACAAGCAGAGAGTACAGTAACATTAACAACAAGTAATGCATCTGTAGCAGAAGTAAATGAATATTCAAATTCCATTTATGCCATAAAAAAAGGAACAGCTACTATTAAATGTGTAGTTGATGGAGTTTGCCTAACATATAAAGTTACAGTAACGGATCCAGAAGTAAATGTTTCTTTAGTTCCTCTTGTTAAAGGCAAGAAGGCAAAAATTAAAGTAACAGGTACGAATAAGAATAGTACGATTACGTTCAAGTCTTCAACAAAATCAATAGCAACAGTTGATAAAAATGGTTCAGTAACAGGTAAAAAAACAGGGTGTACTTGTATACAAATTAGTGTAGATGGAAAAGAGATGTCTGTTCCCGTATCTGTTGGAAGTGCAAAAGTTATCAATGCACTTAAATATGCGATGGATGCAGTTGGAACTCCATATAGCCAAGCAAAGAGAATGGAAAATGGCTATTACGATTGCAGCAGTTTAACTTGGAGAGCATATCATAGTGCAGGTGTAAACATAGGAAGTAAATGGTGGGCACCAACAGCAGCAGATATAGCCAAGACATTAGTACAGAATAAGAAAGCAATTGCATACAAGGCATTGCCAGTAGAAAAAATGCAGCCAGGAGATTTATTGTTCTTTGCTAAGACTGATGGAACAGATAATGGACGTTATAAGAATATCTATCATGTAGGAATCTATTGTGGATCAAATGGTGATGCATATGGAAGTGGTTTGCTATTAGAAGCAAGATTATGTGGAGTTGGTATCTATACATATTACCCAGAAGACCGAAAAGTAGTTGTTGTTGCAAGACCTACGAAGTAAAAATGTAGTATAATGCAAAACTTGGATAGGTTTTCGAAGCGTATTCGCTGGTGCTCTCTAATACAAAACACGCTACACACCTATGTACTTCTAAGTGTGTACGGATAGTTTATCAAAAGGTTACGGACCGCCTTCGATTCGGCATCCTGCCTTAGGGCATGTCTTGAAAAATCATTGCACTGTTCTGCACCCTCCACTCAGCGGTCTGAAATTTCAAAATTCAGTCAACGTAGCTCGCTACGTCTCCTAAATTTTGAAATCCCATCCCACTAAGTGGAGTGCACAGTTCAGCACAAGCATTTTTCAGACACGCCCTAACTCAGGCTGGCTCGGCGTCCTTGCCTCGCCTTCCTCGGTTATGAATGTACACACTAAGAAGTGCTATAGGTGTTTCGCTATCGTTTTTTAATTAGAGAGCACCAGCGAATACGCAGGGAAGGTAACGAAGTTTTGCATGGCTACTTTGTAGAAACACAAATAGGAAGAATGTAATGAATAATCCTTATGAATTTGTACAGAATAAACGAAGTAATTTGTTGAATGAAATGTAACGTACAAAAAAGGAGATTTCATATGGCACAAAAAAATGATACTAAAATTACTAGTACAAGCAATACAACATCAAATAAGACTAGTAGTGAGAATGTAACAGATAAATCGAAAACTACGAATAAGATAAACATGGACTATGATTGGAATTCGGAATATGGAGATGGTGATATTCCTGATATTGATAAGTAGGAAATTTGGTTCTAAGATAAAAGAGAAATAAATAAAGTTTGAGATAAAAACGAAGTGTAATTTTAATGTTTTGGCATTAGAGTTGCACTTCGTTTTTTATGAAATTTGTAGTAGTTTTATATCATTTCTGATTTCATTTTCAATAATGAGATTAACTCTTGTCTGTTCCGCTTTCATTTGTGCAATATCTTGTTTGATAGGTTCTAATTCCGCTTTTAACTTTTTATCAAAAATATCAGATATTGCTAATAGTAATTCGTTATTACTCAATAGTATCCCTCCTTAAATAGATTATAATTACATAAAAATTATAACATAAGAGTGAGTTGAAATCCATTTAATTATCAAGTATTCCGTTGTCTTTCGCATGGAATCAACGAAAATCGGTAATACTATCTGGAATGAATTCGAAAGGAAGACAACGCAATGAACTCTATTTGGTCAGAACATAGTAAAATACCACAATATCCACAGTTGCGAAAGGACATCAACACAGATGTACTAATAATCGGTGGCGGAATGTGTGGAATAATGTGTGCATATTTTTTAAAGCAAAAGGGAATCGATTATGTATTAGTAGAAGGGGAGAGAATTGGACAAGGGATAACGAAGAATACAACGGCAAAGATAACATCGCAGCATGGGTTACTATACAGTGATTTGATTAAAAACGCAGGAGTGGAGCAGGCGAAGATGTATCTGGAAGCAAATGAAAAAGCAATAGCTAAATTTCGAATGCTGTGCAGAAATATAGACTGTGAGTTTGAACAAAAAGATGCATATACGTATTCACTAACAAGTAAAAGGCGAATAGAAGAGGAAGTAAAAGCAGTAAATAAGCTTGGTTACAGAGCGGAATATATGGAACGTTTACCATTACCATTAAACGTAAGAGGAGCAATCAAGTTTGGTAAGCAGGCACAATTTAACCCCTTATTATTTTTGGAAGGGATTGCAAAGGAACTTAATATATATGAAAATACGTATGTGCGTGATATTCAGGGACACACAGCGATAACAGACCGTGCTAAGATACGAGCGAAAAAAATAATTGTAGCGACACATTTTCCTATTATCAATAAGCATGGAAGTTATTTTTTGAAGATGTATCAACATCGTTCCTATGCAATTGCCCTTGAGAATGCGCCGAAAGTAAATGGAATGTACGTGGACGAAGCGCAAAGCGGAATGTCTTTTAGAAATTATAAAAATATGCTTATCATTGGAGGCGGTGACCATCGGACTGGAAAGTCGGGCGGGAACTGGGAAGAACTTAGGACATTCGTAAAGAAGAATTATCCGAAAGCAATCGAGCGATATTCATGGGCAACACAAGACTGTATGAGCCTTGATGGCATTCCTTATATCGGACATTATTCAAGGCTAACGCCACATCTATATGTAGCGACTGGATTTAATAAGTGGGGAATGACATCTTCTATGGTAGCAGCTATGATTCTAAGTGATATGGTTATGGGAAAGAGAAATGAATGGGAAGAGGTATATTCACCACATCGAAGTATGTTAAAACAACAGTTGCTTATAAATGGAGTTGAAGCGGTTTGTAATCTTTTAACTCCAACTGTGAAGCGTTGTCCGCATATGGGCTGTGCATTAAAATGGAATAAGATAGAGCACACTTGGGATTGTCCTTGTCATGGTTCAAGATTTAGCAGGGAAGGGAATTTGATCGATAATCCTGCGAAGCATAATATGAATGTATAAAAAGTGAACGTTAATCGTTACTGTTAACTCCCATACCTTGCACCACGCTGCAAGGCTATGGGCTAATAACGTAGAATAGCCAAGAATCCAGTAGCGCAACAAACGCATATCTTGATTTCGTTCGTGCAATAGAATATACTATATATAATTATACCTTTGGAGGTGAAATATGCGCCCTATTTTTTACGTAAATATTGCGCTTGAAATTTTTGGAGCGGCAACTTCGCTCCTTGTAATTATTTGTATGGCTGTCGGACGTTTTCAAAAAACGAAACTGGACAAGATTTTTATTTGGCTTCTCGTTTCTAACATCCTAGTGTTGCTAAGTGATGCAACCGCGATTTCGTTGAAGGGAAATACTTCCTTCGTTGCGGGTGTTTTCATCCGCATCGCTAATTTTTGTGTATACAGCTTCGGATATCTTATCCTTGCAGTTTTCGCTGTATATCTCATGAGTTTTTTAGGAACGAAAACACCTGTCTCGCATACTCTCACAAAACTTGTATGTGGCGGATGCGCCATTGCCGTTCTACTGGTTGTAATATCACAATTTAACCACATGTATTATCGTTTTGATGAAAACAACGTATACATTCGCGGAGAGTGGTTTTGGCTGTCTCAAGTATTGCCGATTCTTTGTATGCTACTCAACTCTGTTGTGATTTTTAGATTTAGAAGATTCTTGGATTTACGAGAAAAAATGTTCCTATCCGCTTATATTGTCTTGCCAATCATGGCAATGGTAATACAAATCATGGTTTATGGCTTGGCACTGCTGTATATCGTTACCTCTCTTTCGGTGTTTTTAATCTATTTAGGCATACAGGTTGATCAAGGGCAGCAGGCGAAACAAAAAGAAGCAGAGCTGACCGAGGCATATATTTCGGTTATGCTCAGTCAGATGCAACCACATTTTTTATATAACTCACTGGCATCGATTGAATACCTTTGTCATATTGGCGAATCGGATCAGGCAGCAACCGCTGTGCGAGATTTCTCTAAATATCTGCGGGGAAATATGGAGTCTGTCACCAACAAAAAATGTATTCCCTTTGAGAAAGAATTACAGCACACAAATCTCTATCTTTCGCTTGAAAAACGGCGGTTTGACGACTTGATACAAACAAGCTATGATATTCAGGTAATGAATTTTGCGTTGCCCCCGCTTACTTTGCAGCCCATTGTAGAAAATGCAGTAAAGCATGGAATCACCAAACGTAAAAATGGCGGATTGATTACAATACATACGAAGGAAGACGAGAGCTTTTGGCATATTCTTGTGACTGATACGGGCATAGGTTTCGACATAAACGCTGAGCTGGAGGATGGCCGCACCCATGTTGGAATTGCAAATGTACGCAGTAGGCTGAAGATGCTCTGTGACGGACAGCTTATAATCGAAAGTACACCTGATGTTGGAACAACAGCAATAATATTAATTCCCAAAAAGACAGGGGGTACTGTGTCATGAATATTATTGCAGTAGATGATGAAAAACCGGCTTTGTTTTTGACGGAGAGAGCCATTCGAGAGGGCGTGCCTGGCTGTTCTCTCGCCTGCTTTGCATCTGCGAAAGAGGCACTTTCCTATGCTGGAAGTACAATGATTGATATTGCATTTTTGGATATAGATATGAGGAGGATGGACGGCTTAACTCTTGCAAAGAAGCTTCAAGAAATACGGGATAAAACCAACATTATTTTTGTCACCGGCTACTCCGAATATGCTGTTAATGCATTTTCCATTGGTTCCAGCGGATATATTATGAAGCCAGTAGAGCCGGAAGTGATTGCCCTTGAGGTTAGCCGCTTGCGTAATCCTCTTGATATTGCTAAGTTAATTAATAAAATTGGACATTTTACCTTTGACCATGACGCACGACGAGTATTTAAGAATGACAGAGACTTACGGTTGCAACCACGAGAATACAATATATTTCTTTTGCTGGCTTCTCATCCAGATGTTTATTTTTCGCCACAGGAATTATATGAAAAAACTTCCGGTCAAGATATCAGTGATGATATTCGTGCCCTTTATGTGCAAATGCACCGTCTTAGAAAAAAACTGGGACTGGAGGAGACAGGGATTGAAAATGGTATAAAGATTGAACAAAGCAGAGGAAAGGGGTATCGGCTTACAGTAAAATAATAGATAAAAAAATAAAAAGTTGAATCTTACATTTTGGTAAGATTCAACTTTTTTCTATGTTCATGTGGTATAATATACATAAGCTTCGCATCAAATTAAGACATCCATCTATCGGGTGTTTTTTATCTTAAAGGAGGGGTATAATGTGGATTATTGCCATCTGTGACAAGTGCTTTACCTTGAATAGTTTGGCAAATGCCATTGAAATGATTGTGAAATCCGATGCGTGGGCTATGGGTAATTTGCGGTGTCGCATTATATGATATTAACAGTTAAACCAAATCAAAACCAGAAATTTCAAGGAGGATTAACAAATGCAAACTACAAAAAAAACAAAACGAATACTCAGTTTTCTGCTGGTGGTTTCAATGATACTGTCGGCAATACCGGCAAGGAGTGTATCTGCACTGGCGGCTGAACCAACAGATCTAATTAGTACAATTAAAGCCGTATCTGGTTTAGATGCCGCATGGGACGAATCAACTGGTACAGTTACAATTACAGGGACAGCAACCGCCGAATACATCGATTCTTCACCTACCCTTGATTTAACTATTCCAGAAGGTGTAACTATCGATTGGCAAGCGGATTTGACTAGTTATGCAAATCAAACCATTAATATTAATAATGCTTCTGGTATAAACACTGCGTTTAATATGACTAGTGGTAAAATTATCAATACTTTTGACGGTAACCACGCTGGTGGAAGTACTGCGGTTTATGTTGCTAGTCAAAGCACTGTTATGACTGTATTTGATGGTGAAATTAAAGGCAGTGATTTTGCAACCTACGGTGGGAATTATGGCATATATTCTAAAGGGCCACTCATAGTTAAAGGCGGACTAATTTATGGCGGTAAAGGAGCTGACACCACTTATGGTATAATGATTTATGCAGGTACCCTCACGGTAGAAGGCGGAACAATTGACGGTGGCGAAGGTGAGATGAGCACAGGAATTAATACTTATGGATCTGTTACTGTATTAGGCGGAACAATCACTGGTGGCGGAGGTATTTATACAGAATGTAGTTATGGTATAGCAGGTAGTGGTACTATTAATATATCTGGGGGAACACTCCTTGGTGGCATTAGCAACGATGAGTGTAATGTTTTAGTACATTCAGGTACCAATACTGTAACTATATCAGGTGGTAAGATTATTAGCAATACAGGTGCAGCAATCTATTTTAATGATGATGCAGCAACAGCAAATATAAACAACAACGCAGTGATTTTTGGTAAAGGCAGTACAAGTACAATTACTAAAACTACTCAGCCAACCCCAACCAATAATGCAATAATCGTCACATGGACGGGTAGCGGAAGTTCGTATGACCAATACAGTGATGATGATCTAACCGTATCTGCAGCATCAAGTGCATCACCCAAAACTGCAGAGTGGGATATTGTTGACGGTAAGTATGGTGTAACCTATACCTGCGGAACAAATACTGGATTTATTGAAGTGAGCGGTGTAACAGTAACACCTGAGGTCATTGATTATACACTATATTTTAAAAATGACAGTAGTGGATGGAATCTTTATAAAGGTGATTCTACTAATTTGTATAAAGGCAACAAAGGTAATTGGTTTGTAAGCGGCGATGAATTAACACTTGGCGGTACTGACAGTTTTGTGTTTTCAACTACTGCTCCAAATGGATTAATTGTTCCAGAAACGGCAACAATTGTTTTAGCAGATGGAACGAATAACGTTATTACAAGTACTCATTCGGGTAGTGGTGATGCAGATGAATATAGCAGTGGCATAAGAGCAGATGGTTCCTTAACGATTAAAGGTGAAACAACAGGAACTGGAGTGTTAACAGCTACCAGTGGAAATTCATCATATTCCTCAGTTGGAATTAGAGTGTATAACAGCATGATTATAAATAGTGGAATTGTTAATACAATTGGTGGTAATGGAGCTGATTCATTTGGTATTTTAACTGAAAATAATGATATAACATTTAATGGCGGCAAAATCACTGCTAAGGGTAACCTTTATGCTGTAATGACTGACAACGAAATTTCAGGGGTAACTACACAAGGTACTACTGATGGCTCAACAACAGGACTTGTTCCAGCGCTATGGAGTAACGGAAGTTACCGTATTAACGGAACGGCTGCAAAGTATCTTGAAATAACTCTACCGTCATCAACGTACACTGTAACATATAGTGGTAACAACAATACAAGCGGAAGTGTTCCGGTTGATTCAAATGATTATGAAACAGATGATATTGTTACAGTTTTAGGCAATACGGGCAGTCTTGTAAGAACAGGATATACATTTGCAGGCTGGAATATGCAAGCCGATGGTTTGGGAACAAGCTATACAGTAGGCGACACATTCGATATAGCAAGTTCTGATGTTACTCTTTATGCAAAGTGGACTGAGGATATGGCACTTGCTAATAAAACACTTGCAAGTGGTACTGTTGGTACAATATACAGTGATAATGTTACTGCTACAACTAATGCTACTGGTACCGTAACATATTCAATAACTACTGGTACTTTACCAGTAGGATTAAGTATGAATTCAAGTGGCGTATTTAGTGGTACTCCTACTACTGCAACTACAACAGCTACAACTTTCACTGTAACTGCAATAGATAGTGCTATACCTCCTAACACCGCAAGTGCTACATATACTATTTCAATTAACAAAGGAACAAAGACTCCTCCTACAAGTGTAACTGGCTCATACACAGGCGATGGAACAAATTTCACATATACAGTAACAGCCATTGCAGGAGCGGAATATAGTAAAGATGGTGCAAACTGGCAGGATAGTAATGTATTCACTGGTTTTACAACAAGTTCACCTGCAACAACATTCTATGCTAGAATTAAAGGTGATACAAATTATAATGAAAGTGCCAGTGCAAGTACAAGTTCAGTAACATTCGCACGGTTAACAAATTCAAGTGTACCAACTATTAACTATGAAGTAACAGGTGCAACAGGAAGTAAAGTTATTACAATTACAGCAATTTCAGGCTGTGAGTATCAGTTCGGCACTGATGGATGGAGCGATACTAACACTAAAACATATGCAACTGATATAACTGAAACAATTTATATACGCTATAAAGCAACAGGTACGCATAACGAATCCAGTTCTGCAAGTCAATCTGTTAGTTTGGCTAATCAAGAACAGTCTGCTCCATCAGCTTTTACTTTAACATTTGCTGATAATGGTGATGGAACATTTACCGCAACGATTCCAACTGTAACAGGTGGAGAATACAGCTTTGATGGCACAACCTACACTGCAAGCAATACGAAAGCGGATTGTTCACCAAATACATCCTACACTGGCTATGTTCGACTTGCAGCAAAAACAGGTTATAATGCAAGTTCTGTCGCAAGCGATACAAAAACATCACCAAAGTTGGCAGCTACAGTGGCAAACTTAACCTACACGCTCACAGATGTAACCTATAATAGAACTCAGCAAAGTGTAACAATTGCACCTAATACTGGCGTTGGTGCAGTAACTGTTAAGTATAATGGTAGTACAACCGCTCCGACAAACGCAGGGACTTATACAATTACAGTGGATATTGCCGAGGGTACAGGATACGGCTCAGCAACAGACCTTGCAATCGGTAACTGGACAATCAAAAAAGCATCCATTACAGTTACAGCGGATGCACAAGAAAAAATAAAAGGTGAAACTGACCCAGAATTTACTTATAACATAACAAGTGGAACATTAATCGCAGATGATACACTTACCGGTTCACTTGCAAGACTTGTAGGAGAAACTACAGGAAACTACGCAATCACCCTTGGAACTCTTGCAAATTCTAACTATGAAATTAATTTTATGGGTAATTACTTAACCATAAAAGAGAATGTAAGTGATCCAGTTCCTACACTTTATACCATTAATGGCACTGTGACGAATACTCCTGCTCATGGCGATGTTACTGTTACAATTATGCAGGGTAATAAAATATTCGGAAAGAGTGAAGGAACATCTTACAGTTTTGCAAACTTAGCATCTGGAGTATATAATATCACTGCAACAAATGGAACAGAAAGCAAAACAGTGTACCACGAGCTTACAGCAAGTGCCATGGTTGATATTACAATCGGTACAAAAACGGCTGCCGTGGACGTAACTGGAAATGATACACCGCCAGTTGTTGTGAGTGTAACAGCGCTTGAAAACAAACTTAGTGATGTTAATAGCAGTCTTGAACTTATTGTCGAAGCAAAGACTGTTCCGCAAGCAATCACAAATATAGCAACAGGTAAAACAATAGCATTTAATTTGGACTTTACCGTTGTAAAAGATGGAACATTACAATCGACATATGAATTTAACGACATTATAACAGCACAATTCCCTATACCGGATGCGGCAAAGGGCAAATCAATCAGCATTTACAGATTGCATAATGGTGTTGCAAGTGTGATGCCTGTCGGATTAAGTAACGCTATTGACGGCGAATATGTTGAAATTGGTACAGATAGAATTACACTCCATATCAAAAAGTTCTCGGATTATGCGGTTGCCTATGCTGCATCAACACAGACAATCACTGCAACTGCAGAAACAGGCGGTACGATATCGCCAAGTGGTACAGTAACTGTAGATACAGGAGATAACCAAACCTTTACCATCACGGCAAACAGTGGTTACTCAATTTCTGATGTAAAAGTAGATAACGTAAGTGTTGGCAAACTTTCCACTTATACATTTAACAACGTAACAGCATCCCATACAATATCCGCAACATTTTCATACAACGGCGGTGGAGATGGTGGAAGTTACACTACGAATGCACAAACACCAACTATCATCACACAACCGACAGAACTTTCTACTATTGTAGGTGAAACAAAAGCACTGAAAGCGGCGGCTACAGTAAGTGATAGTGGAACACTTTCTTATCAGTGGTATGCAAACACATCATTAAAAAATACAGGAGGAACTGTAATCAGCGGCGCAACCAGTGCGGACTATACTGTTCCAACAGCAAAAGCAGGAACGTATTACTATTATGTTGTGGTTACCAATACCAATAACAGCGTAGATGGTTCAAAAGTTGCAACAGTGACTAGTAAAGCGGTAACAGTAACGGTTGCAGAAAAGACAGAAACAAAACAATTTACTGTTACCTACAAAGTAAATGGTGGCGGAACTGTTGCAGATATGCCATCAGATATTACGAAGTATACCAGTGGTAAAACTGTTACCATAAAAGGAACGCCAGTATCAACATCGAAATTTTTTGCAGGTTGGAACACAAAAGCAGACGGTACAGGAAAAAGCTACACAGCCGGAAAGACATTTAAGATTACGGCTAACACTACCTTATATGCACAATGGAAAGATACCTATACTGCTTCTTCTAAGCTACAGTATAAAGTTACAAGCAAAAATCAAGTAGCTTGTATTGGTACAACAGATAAAAAAGCAACCTCTATCACTATAGTTAACTCGTTTGTATACAAAGGAATTACTTATAAAGTAACAAGTGTAGCAAAAAATGCGTTCCGAGGTAATGAAAAAATTACAACTGTTAAGATTGGTAATAATGTAAAAACAATAAGTAATACAGCGTTTTATAAGTGTCCAAATCTTAGTAAAGTAACTATCGGAACAGGACTGATAAGCATTGGAAATGATGCATTTTGTTTTGTGAATGACAATTGTGTAATCACGATTAACAGTACCAAGTTAAAGACTGTGAAAACAGCAATCAATCACGGAACAAAAAATATGGTAATTAAAGTTCCAAAGAGTAAGCTAAAAGAATATAAAAAATTGTTTGCAAAAACATCAAAAACAATAACGGTAAAAGAAAAATAAAAAACTGAAACACATGTATTCCTTGACGCCTCCAGACTATTACAACAGCCTGGAGGCTTTTCTTTTGAAGAACAGTGAAAAATATGAATAGGAATGTAAAATATTGACGATATGGAATTGATATGATAATATAAAGGAAATGATGCATTACAAAATAAGTAATAATAAAGATGTACAGTACTGTTTTTGGGTAATATTGATGTATTGGGATTTGTTTTATCAAATACAGGGGGAATGTAAGTGCTTAGATTGAAAAAAATATGCAAGGTAAGAGGACAAAAGAAGTGATTGAATTTAATGACTTGTTTATTCGAGATTTGAATGATTATGATAAATTATTTGATATGATTAATGATGATGCAATTGATAATCAAGTAGTAGATACTGTAAAAAGATTTTTGGGTTTAAAATGTGATAGGATAGTAATTGAATACCCATACCACGATAAAGATTTTCTTAGTACATATTATTGTTATTATTCGCAAAAATTCCGTGGTTTTTCGAAAAAATGTTATCGTTTACATGTCATGGGGGAAAATGATGAATACTATGGATATATAGTGTTAAGGCCAACCGTTAAAGGGACACGATTGGGAACAACATATCTTTCGCCAAAAGCATTGGTTGATGAAGATGCATATTTGATGATTGCAGGGTTCGAAGCACATATTATGGGGGATAAACAAAAAATCATGTGCTTTCCATGGATGAAACAAGAGGTTGATATTTCAGTATGTGCTCATGTAGCTGCATGGACCATTTTAAGATATTATGGTACGAAATATCATAACTATGCGGACACAACGATGGGGACCATTACACAAAGAATAAAAGGGGATATGGGAAGAAAAACTCCTTCTAGCGGGTTAACACCAGTGCAAATAGCAGATTTATTTCAAGAGTATGGTTTTAGTCCAATAATAAGAGGGGGAATGAAAGAAAAAAATAATCGCCTTTTAGATGAAATGGTAGCCTATATAGAATCTGGAATTCCAATAGTAGGTTTTATTTCTCCAAAACAACATGCGGTTTCCATTGTTGGACATGGAAAATTAGATTATGAGTTATTGGATGATTCAGTTAGTATAAATAAATTGAAAGATTATAAAACGGGAGTTGTTTTACATTCCAAGCTTGTATCATCGCTATATGTAATGGAAGATAATTATTTTGCATATAGAAAGGTATCCAAAGATCTTCCTACATCAAGTAGTGATGTGGATTATAATTTATATGAAATCAAATTTGCCGTTATTCCTTTATATGAGAAGATGCAATTAGTATATAATGAAGTGTATGAACGTTATACTGCTCTTGTTGAATCGGATACTATGGACTGGGAGGAAATAAAGGTAAGTAGAATCTATATGACTTCCACTAATTCTTTGAAACGTGAAGCAGGAAACAATGATATGATGTGTGACGAATTGAAAATAATTATTTCACGTTTGAATATGTCAAAGTTTGTATGGTGTATTGATATTGCAGGAATAGACAATTATAAAAGGAATCTCACATCGGGTAGAATTATTATTGATTCGACATGTTCGACATATGAAAAAGAACCATGGTTGTTAATGCATGATGGACATCAGATAAAATATTACGATGAAGATGAAAATCAAAATTATGTAGTTGAATGTGAGGTTCAACCATATACAATTTATATGAATAATTTAAAAAAAGTATAGGAGGCATCATATTGGATAATAATGAATTTTATGTAAACGAAGTAATTGAAGCATATTTGGATACAAAAGAGGAAAGAATGAAAAGTCTTGATAGAGTTACGGTAAAAAGTTTGTTTAGAACATGTATTGAATCTGTTAATCCAGAATTACCTCGCTCTTCTGTAATTATCAAAGGAATGAAAAGTACGGAAACATCATATAGTATTAAACTAAAAAATATAAGGATTAATTTTAGTTTTGCATTAGATATGATTTTGGGAATAGGTGGAGTATATGAAGGTAGTAAGATAATGTTGATTGCTCTTATTTTGGATGTTCTTAGGACGTTTTTTACAGATGCTACTGTAGAATTAAAAGAAGAGGATTCTTATTTAATATATTTACTTCATAAATTGGATTATAGCAAAGTAGGACTACCAAAAGAATGTCTGGAAAATGTTATTAAGAATGATTCGATTGCACAAGAAAAAAAATATTTTTCTGAGATTGGAGAACTTGATAAATCACTTGAACGGCTAGAATTGATTCATAGTATTGTATTGGAAAATGGAAGGTATCATGTTTCGGAAATAATTCTTAATTGAAAAATAAGAAGGAGTGTTTTATAATGGTTAGATATAGTAGAAAAAAAGGGGAGATATCGTGGCAGAACAGACGAAACCAATATTTGGTAATACGGCATATGCAGTAATAGAAGGCAGAAAAAAAGTTGATCGCTTAACAGAAATATCTTATGATATAGCTGCTAAGGAAGCAGATAAGAGAATAGAAGAAAATAATCGTGAATATGTAGAAACATATAAGAGAGCTGCGTTATTTTCTGCAAAATAGTTAAAGTAAATGATTAGATAATGACAACGGGAACACATGTATCTCTTGACGCCTCCAGACTATTATGATAGTATGAATGCATACTATTACAATAGTCTGGAGGTTTTTTATTTTGGAGATAAAATTATTCGATAGTGAAGTTAAGGTTATGGAATTCGTGTGGGAGCATGAACCAATAACGGCGAAAGAACTTAGTGTTATGGCAAATGAGAGGTATGAGTGGAACAAGAATACAACGTATACCGTAATTAAGAAATTGATTGATAAGGGCGCGATACAAAGGACAGAGCCAAATTTTGTTTGTACCTCGTTGATTAAGAAGGAAATCGTGCAGAAAGAAGAGACAAATCAACTGATTACACGCCTGTTTCGTGGTTCTAAGAAAGCATTTTTTGCAGCGTTTTTGCAGGATGAGAACCTATCAAATGAGGAATATGAAGAGTTACAAGAGATGATTGAGAAAAGAAGAGGAGAAATAGGAAATTAATTGCTCAATTTTTCAAAATAGTTTTATTCATATTACTTGTGAGATGTATTATAAGGCAATAGTTTGAAAGCAGGGGATTACATATGGTTTCAGTTTTTTATTGGGTACTGAATATGACGATTGTAGGTTCTATATTCGCACTAATATTGCTGGGAATTCGTAGAATTAAGAGATTACCAAGAATGTTTGTGTATGCGATGTATAGCTTACTATTCGTAAGATTATTGTGTCCATTTGGGTTAACGAGTGGATTTAGTTTATTAAACATATTGCCAAGGGGAAGTGTGAATTTAGTCTATTTAGAGAGAGGTAGTTCAAGTGCGAGTATTCCAGAACTATCGTATTCGAATGTCATGCAGAGTGCGAATTCCTATTTCCCAATGGTATTAAAATCGGATAGGATAGCAAGATTTTATGAAGTGGGTTCAATTGTATGGATTGTGATACTAGCGGCATTACTTGTAGGATATAGTTTGCTTTATATAATGTCTATAAACAAAATAAGAAAATCCATATATAAAAACGGGGATTTCTATCAAAGCCATGCAATAGATGTCCCAATG
>NZ_JAVBNS010000062.1:0-50984 GCF_031551385.1 Anaerosporobacter sp. | reverse complement strand
GATGAGAGTAAGTTTGAAGACATCACGATATCATTTGTCAGTAATACTATAGCGGAGAATCTATTTGAACATTTAGAGACCCAAAGAAAATATGTGAAAACAACTTATGTGAAGGGGATTTATTATTTTCAAAAAGAGGGTGATATTCCAGTTCAATTCATTATTCCAAAAGAGTTAGGCGAAAAACATAAGTGGTTAGCAGGATTAACAAATAAGATTTCAAAAGAAATGCTACATAGTCTTGTAAAAGATTATAAAGAGAAAGAAAAAAATGAGTATAAAGAAGCCGTGCTAGATGCAATATTGAAAGCAAACCATGAATTATTAAGACAAATAAAGGAGGAAGAAGATATGACAATGTCAAAAGAAGTGTTGGAAATTTTCCGTCCCGAGATTGAGGAAGCGGAGATAAAAGGAGAAATAAAAGGAAAAGCAGACTTGATATTGATAATAAAAAAGAAAAGACTTAAGGGATTAGAGCCAGAAACAATTGCGGATATGTTGGAACTTGAAACGGATTATGTAAAAGCAGTGGTGGATTTGATTGATAAAGCACCAAATGCATCTGCAATAGAGATAAGTAGAAAATTAATGATTGAATTTGATAAACAACTGGCTTAAGAAAAAATAAAATTATCTTTAATAAAAAGGCTATATGCATAACTGTGTGTAAACGAAAACCTCAGTAATGTATATAGCCTTTTTGATTTATTTAGCAACCTTTATTATCATACCCAAATCAGATAATGTAGATTTGGAACTAATCTTTTTGTTTTGATCCGTTGGAGTTACGGTTAAGACTTTGCTTTTAGAGCCTTTCACATTACAATTCCAACAGTCAACTAACTCAACTTTTTTCTTGGCATTAAGTTTGAAACTCCATGTACTTAAAGCTTTGGAGGTTGTGTTTTTTAACGAAACTCGGAATAAGTAGTAGTTCGCATCAGAATCTTCCCAGCTACTATCAAGAACAATGGTAGGTTTTAACGAATCGCTGATTTGAAAGGATTCTATAACATTTTTGTAATCGGCAGTGATTTTTGTTGTCGTTTCTGTTGTGGTACTCGTTGTACTTGTAGTAGTATCTTTTTTTGTATCTGTACTAGACGTTGTCGTAGAAGTATCTTTTTGGGTATCCGTACTAGACGTTGTGGAAGAAGTATCCTTCTTGGTATCTGTACTAGTAGTTGTTGAAGTAGTACTTGTCGAGGTTGTTTTGGTGAGCGTTGACTTTAGCCATTTTCCACTTGCTGATAAGTCTTTTGAAGTAAATCCAGAAACCTTCTTACAACTACTTGTCAAGATAGAAGAACTCTCGGCTTTGTTCGATAGATTCCATGCAACATAACTAACATTATTTTTATCCATAAAGGTAATCCATTTGTTGGCTTCTTTTGTATAAACACCACCATTTCCAGAGGCATCACTGATTCCATATTCACTTACGAAGATTGGAAGTTTATTTTTAATTGCGGTAGTCATTTTGTTGCGTAAATCATCTTTATGTGTGCCGGCATAAAAATGAAGTGCGTACATAATATTATCATATCCCGTGATTGGCGATTTGGAAGCAACATCAACATCTTGAGACCAAGTTGGTGTACCAACAATAATAATCGCATCAGGAGCATTTTTTCTAATTACAGGAATAACTTTTTTGGCATATTTCTTAATATCACTCCATGAAGTACCACCGTTTGGTTCATTACAGATTTCATAGATAATATGTGGATCATTCTTATATTTTGCAGAAATCTCTTTGAAGAAGGCTTTCGCTTCATCAACATGTGTTAAGGGATTGCCGTCGCTTAATATATGCCAGTCTACAATAACATACATATCAAGTTCTATAGCAGCTTTGATACCTACATTAACGATTTTCTTTAGATTCTTCTTTTGCGTACTGTTACTAGAGCAGTATCCATTATATTCTTCCGTATACATTGCAAGACGGATTACATTCATATTCCAATCATCACGAAATGTTTTAAATGTTTTCTTTGTTACATATTCAGGAAACCAACCAAGTCCATGTGTACTTAGTCCTTTTAATTGAACGGGATTTCCTTTTTTATCGCATAACTGTGTACCCTTTACTTGTAACTTTCCGTAATAAGAATTTTTCTTAATGGTGTCTTTGGAGTTAATTGTAGAATTTGTTGTTATTGCAGTTCCTGTTGCCATTTGACTTGGCAAAGTAGAAGTTAAGGTGGAAGTTAAATTCGCTGTTAATGTGGGGGTATTATCTATATTTTGATTGCTGTTAGTTGTAGAAGAACGGTAATCGATTAGAAGCGATACTGCCCAAATTGCAAAAAATAAAAGAACAAAAAGTGAGAAACGTTTGGTATTGCGTTTTTTATTCATAGTAAAGCGACTCCTTTCTTTGATGTGAAAATCAAGTGTTGCTTTTTCGCATAATAGTCTATATATATAAATCGGTTATTTTGCCAAAAAAGTTGATAGTAGTTGTCATAGTTTAAGTATATGGCATGATACAAGGGGCAAAAGGCCATGACAGACGAAGAAAAAAGCAAGGTGGCAATAAACATCTTGTGTGAACAGTCATCTTGTAAGAATAATCAAAGAATAAAGAGTAAAATATATTTGACAACGAATGGTCTAACGTGTTAGACTTGTAATAGGTCTAATAAATTAAACCAAGGGGGAATATCATGCCAAAAGTATATGAAAGTGAATACCGTTTTTGTTTATTACTATGGGAACATGAACCAGTAAATAGTACGGAGCTTGTAAAGCTATGCCAAGAGAGATTAGGGTGGAAAAAGGCAACAACGTACACGGTAATTAAGCGTCTAAGTGAACGTGGTATTGTTAAAAATGAAAACACAATTGTTACTACGTTAGTATCAAAGGATGAAATTCAAGCAGAAGAGATTGATGAGTTTGTGGAGAAAACATTTGAAGGGTCTGTACCTGCATTTATTGCAGCTTTTGCAAAGAGTAAGAAGTTATCAGCCAAAGAAGTTACGGAAATTCGAAAAATGCTTGATTCTTATGAGGAGGAATAGTGGATGGGGGATATATTTATAAGATTATTAAATCTTAGTATTTCTACAACATGGTTGATTGTAGTAGTTTTAATATTGCGTATCCTATTACATAAAGCTCCAAAATCCATTCACCGTTTTCTGTGGTTGTTGGTAGGAATTCGCCTGATTCTTCCGTTTTCGATTGAAAGTGTGTGGAGTCTAATCCCAAGTGCAGAGCCAATAAAAGTAGAGATGACTTCTTTGCCAGAAGAAGTTCAGTCAAATGTTTTAGATAACGGATATAGCCTAAATCCAGAACAAGTCATTGAAAATGATACTGTGTTTATAGAATCAAAAAACAATTCTAATGATACAAAGCAAATTATTGTGTTTGTAATATCTATCATATGGCTTGGTGGAGTGGCAGTTATGTTGTTCTATTGTCTCATTAGTGTGATTGTAATGAAGGCAAAAGTAAAAACAGCAGTATATATGAGGGATAACATATGGCAATGTGATAATGTTCAGACACCGTTTATTTTAGGAGTATTCAAACCACAAATATATATTCCTTTTCATATTAAAAATCAAGAACTTAAATATATTGTAGCACATGAGAATATGCATTTAAAACATCTGGATCATCTCATAAAACCAATCGCTTTTCTTATTCTGTCTGTATATTGGTTTAATCCACTAATATGGCTCGCTTACATTATGCTATGTCGCGATATTGAACTTGCATGTGATGAGCGAGTAATCGGGAAAATGGATAGTATGGATAAGAAAGAATATTCGGAAACACTTTTATCGTGCAGCATCTCCAGAAGAAGTATTGCTGCTTGCCCACTTGCGTTTGGAGAAGTAGGGGTCAAGGCTAGAATTAAGTCTATTTTAAATTATAAAAAACCGAAGTTCTGGATTGTTATTCTTGCTATTATTGTATGTGGTATTGTAGGAGTATGCTTTCTAACGAATCCGAAATCGAAGCAAGAAGAAGTGAATTTAATAGATGATAAAATTTCTGCAATAGCTGCTAATATGGAAGAAGTGTTTGCTTTTGTTTCTGCGTGGGGAGAAGCTTTCGTTAATAAAAATGCTGAATATATAGTAAGTCATACAACCAAGGAGGTACAAAAAGAGCTTGAGCAGAAGGATTTATTGACAATAGGAAGTGATTATTATTCATTTGGATATTCAAGCCCATGGCCTATGGAGATTGAGCAAGGTTTTCATATTGAGACTTTAGATGAAGACTATGCAGAAATTATATATTATGCTATGACTTCAGATCCCCATGTCACTGCTTGGCGAGAAAAGATACAATTCAATTGTGAAGATGGCTCTTTCGTTGTAACAAATTCAGAACTAATATATCTCGATAATATATGTACGCCAAAAGAACTTACTCTTGCAAATCCAGAGGGAGTAATTACACGAATGATGGATTATCAAACGAATGGGTTGGGAGAGGTGTTGAATCAGAATGCACTTTCCTCTTCTTCATCACATTATGAAGATTTGTTTCAACCAGAAACGGCAGCAATTAATCTTTTAAATCTATCGAATGACCCAGATAAGGTAAAGGTGACTGTATCATATATGAATGAAACCAGTACAGTGGCACAGATTGTTATTACTTTTGTAGAGGAAAATGTAGACACAGAAGTTACTATGATTAAAGCATTTGGTAAAGACGGAATATGGATACCAAAGACGAGATCGAATAATGATGATGCGAGTGAGTATACATTAAATGATACAGAAGGTGAAGAAATTGACGTAGAAACTCGTGATGAGTATGGTTTTTATACTTATTTGCCAATGTCCGCCTATGGGAGTGATTATGAGTACTACAAAGAAGAGTTGGGGGAAGATTTTCTAGCAGAATACTATAAATTAGTAACTACGGAAGAGGCAGATATTAGTGAGAGTTCAGGATTAGAAAAGATAGAGGTATATGCAGGTAATATAGGAGATGGGGATAGTGGATATGTTCTCTTTAAAGATGCAAGTGGAAATATACTACACACTGAATTTGCTCATTCTGCACGTGCTGGCTGGAATAATGTTTATGTAGGTTCTGTAGATGGTATGGACTTTATATTAAATTATTATAATGAGGACAGAGACACGTATGGTGGCTATGGATTTTGTGTATATCGATTAGATGATAAGGGAGAAATGGAGTATTTGGTTGCGAAAGGTATGGATTTTGGTTCGCAATATATCTTCAATGATGAAAAGTTTAAGGAATGGGAAGAGGAATTGTCTTATTATATGTCTAATAGCCATTTGGTATTAAGTACGCAGGAGGGGGAATTGAAGACGGGGGATATGTGGCAGTCGAAGAAACATGATGAATGATGTATATTAAGTAAGTAGAAAACAATAGTATGGAGAAGCTATATTTTTTCATACTATTGTTTTTGATTTGATTTTTCTTACGTATTAAAAAATTGGCTGAAAATGTGGAATTTAATATTTTGTTTTATGTTACGTTGAATAAATTACGAATAATTCGTAAAAAAATTGACATAATATTAAAAAAAGCATACTATATATTATATATAGTCTATATAGAAATATAGGAGGTGTTGACATGCTGATTCAATTTTCTGTAAAAAATTTTATGTCATTTAGAGATGAAGCTATATTAGATATGACAGCAATTAATGCATATAAGGAACACGAGTATAACCTAATCGATATGAATACGAAAGAAAGATTTCTTAAAGTGGCAGCAATTTATGGTGCAAATGCAAGCGGAAAATCAAATTTAAATCATGCGTTTGATGCATTTCGCTATATTATTATGGAATCATTTAATAATGTTGAGGCAGATAAGGATAAAGTTATTGATATATTCTATAAACCTTTTCTTTTTGAAAAAAATATAGAAAATACAGAATTTCAAGTTATTGAGATTGTAGATGAGTATGAATATAAATATGGATTTGAATATAATAATACATGCATTGTTAGTGAATGGCTTTATCGAAAAAATATTAAGACAAATAGAAATACTATTATTTTTGAAAGAACAAATGAAGAAATTAATTTTGGAGCAACAGTTAGAAAAGAGTGTGAGTCATATAAGAATCAAGTTCCATCTGAAACATTAGTGCTATCATTCTTTAATAAGTTAAAGATGAAAACAGATATTTTTTCTATTGTATATAAGGTAATAATAACAACCATGATTATGGATTCTAGCCTTTGTGAAGAACGAGATATGATTGAAAAATTTTTACCTAATACAATTGATAAAGATAAAAATCAATTATTAAGTTTCCTATATGCAATTGATACAGGAATAAAGGATGTTGCATATAAAACAGATGGAAAAAGGAATTTTTTCTATACGCTTCATGAAGATAAAGAGGGAAATAACTATGAATTACCATTATACTCTGAATCAGAAGGAACAGTAAAGAGTATTATCATTTATATGTATGCTAAAGCAGCAGTATTAAATAATACACTAATGTTCGTAGATGAGTTAAATGTAAAATTACATCCTTTACTATTAAAATTTATTATTGATTTATTTTATGTTAAAGATTCGAAAGCGCAATTAGTATACACCACGCATGATACTACGTTATTAGATAAAAAATTCTTTAGAAGAGATCAAATTTGGTTTGTAGAAAAAGACGAAGAGGGCTGTTCAAAATTAAATGCTTTATCAGATTATAGAGTACGTTCTGATGCGTCATTCGAAAAAGATTATTTAGCTGGCGTATATGGAGGAATTCCATTGCTGAAAGAATTCTCTTTAGAAGAAGGTGAATAAATGGGGAGTGATGATTTATTTAAAAAGCGTAGAGAAGAGAGACAAAAAAGAACATTCGAATATAAACCTTCAAGAGCAAATTCATTTTTAATCATTACAGAAGGTGAAAAAACAGAACCATTATATATAAGAGGGCTTGCCAAGCTTATAGAGGATAAGCTTGGAGGTAGTGTAGATGTATATGAGATGCCATTAATTGATGTTACTGGAGAAGGCTGTGCAACGAATAAATTAATTGAAAAGACAGAGGAAATCGTTAATAAGGCAAAAGTAATCTATCAAAATATTTGGGTAGTATTTGATAAGGATGATTTCACGGATTTTGATCAAGCCATTATAAATGGTCGTTCTAAGGGATACCATATTGCATGGAGTAATCAGTCCTTTGAGTATTGGCTATATCTTCATTTTGAGTATAGTGATTCTGCATTACATAGAAAAGAGTGGGTAAAAAAGCTAAACAAATCGTTTAAAGAGTATGGATTAGGAAATGGCACATACCAAAAAAATTATAAGGATATATATTCGATGGTTAATAGTAATGAGGGAGTGAAAAACGCAATTAATAATGCAAAAAGAAGAATGTCTCAATTTGATGAAAAAAAGAATAAGCCTTCGGAATTTAATCCAGGAACAACGATGCATTTGTTGATTGAAGAACTGAAGAAATATTTAGATGAATGATATATATATTTAAATTGAAAGTAATACAGTACTACTTAAAAGTTAGATAAATAAAAAACAAAAGAGCTATGAGAAATATTAGTGCAAGATCAAAGAGCAGTATGTGCAAAAATCACACATACTGCTCTTGAATTAGCCAACAGTTTTATTTGCTCAGCTACTATAGCAAATTCCTTGGTATCTTAGCTGACTGCCGATAGATGTGCCTGAACTGTGCTTTTATTACTGACAATAATTATCTACGTCGACCTCCACCGCCACCACCAGCGTGACCAGTGTTGCCACCTTCTCCAGCTGTCACTGTCTGTAAAAGAGTATCTGCACTGTATACTTCATAGCTTTCGCCCTTTACAATATCTGGTGCTGTTAGGATTAGATAGTAACATTCCTGTTCTGGGGTAAAGGAGATAAGGGTCTGCCCATCTTTTTTAACACTTACTTCTTTGCCAGCGGCAACACCAGTTACATAGAGGTAGCTCTGGGAGGCATTTTCCCCAGGTGTAGCACCAGTTCCAGTACCACCGTAGATAATCGTACCGCCAGTAATACTTATTTCGCCGTCACAATCAAGTGCTTCATTGTCTGGTGAGGAGTTAATCAGTGAAATTACCTGACCATCGCTAATTGCTATTGTACCATTAGAATCTAAGCCGTCCCCGCCAGCTGCAACGGTTATCTGACCGCCAGAAATCTGGATAGAATAATCACCACTGTCACTAAATCGGTCATTGCCGAACTTACCACCTGTTGTCGTTCCATCACTGCCACCAGCAGCATTAATGCCATCGTCTGAGGAAACAATGGATATCTCACCACCAGCAATAATTATATTTGCTCCTTCCAGTCCTTCATAGCTTTGAGTAATGTTAATAACACCATGATTGATAATTAAATCTTGATCGGCATGAATACCGTCATCAGCAGAGCTAAGTACTAAAGTTCCACCACCGATTGTTATATTTCCACCAGCATGAAGGCTGTCATCCAAACTGTCAATTACCAGATTTCCATCAGTAATTTCAATGTTACCGTCTGCTTTCAATCCTTTATAGCTACCTGATTCTGCATTTGTTGATACGGTTTCATTACTTCCACCAGCAGTTATAAGGTTAAAGTTGCCACCACTGATACAAAGTGAGGTATCTGCCTGAATTGCATCATGCCCAGATGTAATCGTAAAATCGCCACCAGTAATTAATATCCAGCCTTTCTCCGCATCTTCTGTATTATTGGTTTGAATTCCGTCGCTAGCAGCAGTAATCTCGATGGTGCCATCCAATACCGTCACGGAGTCATTACCTCGTAGTCCGTGGTCAGCCGCTGTTATAGTAAGGTTACCGCTGACAATTAACAAGTCATCTTTGGTTCCGATGCCGTTTTGAAAACCAGCCGTTACCTGTAAGCTACCAGTACCATTAATAGTCAAATCATCTTTACAGAACAACGCTGCATTCGGTTCTTTATCTGATTCCAACGCATAGGAAAAGTTTTCTCCACCATCTGTTAAGCTGTTAACACTTCCAGCGGCTAATGTTACAATTAGCTTATCACATTGAGAGGCATAAATAGGAGCACCAGATAAGTTGGTAATATCTACGCCATTCAACACCAACTGTATTTCATCATCCTTTGTGGCACTTATCACAATCTGACCATCCTGTAGAGTTCCACTAACTACATAAGTTCCTGCCTTGTCAATGGTTAACACAGATCCTACGGCAGTAGCTCCAGTACCATCTACTGTAATAGTAGTTTCCTGCAAAGTTATTGTTGTTGCAGTACTTTCGTCCCAAGTATCCTTCAAATCAGCCGCATCGGTATCTACGGTATATACTGTATTTATGGTATCAACTGTACTTCCTGTATTATTTGTATTTCCTGTGTCAGCCGTACTTGTTGTATCATCGGTATTCACTGTGCTACCTGTACCTATTGTATTACTTGTATCTGTTGTCACTGTGGACTGGTTGCTTTTTCCTCCAGTCCCACAGCCACTTAGCAAGCTGACGGTTAAACATAGGGATAAAATTACCCCAATTATTTTTTTACGTGTCATAGTATGTACCATTCCTTTCTGAAACTGCTTAAAATTCGTCTCTATACGCATCTAGAACTAGAGTAATACTTAAGTTACCGTTCCGACAGCGTAATTCATCAATAAAATCTTTTTCCTTTATGTCCGCTTTCGTTACTACGGAATATACTAATTCATAAAGACTGCCCAATTCCGTTGTTTTTACTTTTTGAAGTTTTGCTGAAAGTGTATATTTCTGCATAATCTCTTCAAATGCATCTTGATAGTCCAAATCCTCTGGCACCGTGATTTTCAATAGCTTATCAGTTCCTTTGGATTGTCCGAACTTAATAGCTTCCAGACCAAGCATTACCAAACATAATATTACGGTAATAATTACGGCATACAGTATATATCCCATTCCAGAGGACAAACCCACTGCCATTGTAAAAAGGACATAAGTGATATCTTTGGAATCCCCTGGAGCACTGCGAAAGCGGATAATAGAAAAAGCTCCAGCTAGCGAAAAGGCTCTGGCTACGCTGTTACCTACCAAAAGGATAATTACGGTTACCACTACCGGAAGTAAAATTAAGGTCAGGGAAAAACTAGGTGATGGATTTTTGCCAGCATTCGCTTTTCGATACGTTAAACTGACCATAAATCCTAATAGTAAAGCAACTCCTAAGGCTAACAGCAGACCAGTTAAGGTCAAAGTTCCTTCGGTTGCGGTAATTTCAAAAATTGAATCAAACATATTGCTCCTCCTTGCGTTCTCTTTGTAATAATTGTTTATATTCTGTTCCGTACTTTGAAAAACTGATAGGATAAATTCGGTGTTTCGACAGTAGTCGGCACAGCCAAATGGGGATGCTCTCTGCGGATTTGACTTCCATTAGCCATTGTCCTGCAGGCAACAGTGCTTCGCCGTAATCACCTTTGTCCAATTGCAGATCATAGCGTCTGGTTCGAATGTTTTGGTCAAAGGATATCCGTAAATCCCCATCACTTTTTCCAAAATAGGCACAGCGGTCATAGGCAAGATATAAGGCAGGTAAAAGTTCATTGGTTTGTAAAATATAAGAAATTTCACGTAGAACTTGCTGGTTTTGGCCTTCGCGAGCAGTGGGGGTAATCCCGGTTTCTATAAAACGGTAGGCCTCATTTAGTTGTAGGGCACTACGGCGTTTATTCACCAGACCTCGAAATTTCTTCTTGATTTCAAGATATACTTGGGATTCCTTTTCTGGTACTCCGTATGCTCGTAGTCTCAGTTTTTCTTTATACTTAGGTTTTGACAGAGAGTTTCGAATTAGTCGATTGTCCTCTGTATCATAATAAATGTTGGAAATGGTATAGCTACCATGAAGTTTATTATAGGCATCTGGTTCCATGTAATTTGTAATCTCTTGTTGTACCTTTGCAAAAAGCTCTTCATTTAGGATATATTTATTTTCATAACGGTTAAAAACTTCGATTGCCATCATATACCTCCTTGTCTGTTATCTGTATATAGCATAACACGTTATTCTTTGTACTTCTCCGAAAAAGGAATGTAAATTATACGTAAAATTTACGCAATCTATAAAAACAAAAAACCGTTTCCCATTTACTGTATCAGCAAATGGGAAACGGTTTTGGTTATTCTTTTTCTTCTGTAAAATGAATAATAAATGCAGTGCCGTTCTCACAGGAAACGGTTATTTCTCCGCCATGCCGCTCGATTACCGATTGAACAATGGACAGACCAATTCCATGCTTACCGTTTGGTCCTTTATAGAAACGTTCAAAGATGTGGGGCATATCTTCGGCACTAATTCCAGCCCCATCATCACGTACCACAATCTCAATACCTTCCGTCAGGCGATGGCAGGATAAGGTAATTGAACTTTTTGCATAACGCAGGGCGTTAGAAATTAGATTTATTATTGCTCGGTACAAATGTTTTTCATTATAAGTAAATAAAACTGGCTCATCATCAAAATCAAACTTCAGTTGCAACTCATTTTTATCAGCTACAAGTTTCATACTGCTGGCACATAAGGAAAGGGTTTCTCGTAGGTCATTTTCCTGTTTCTCAAGGAGACTGGTAATATTATCAATACGAGAAATATACAACAAGTCCTCTACCAGTTCGCTTAATCGGTCGGTCTGAAGTAAGATAGTTTTACTGGCTTGATTCGCATCCATTACGCCACATTCGATTCCTTCCGCATAACAGCGGATAGACATTAGTGGTGAGCGCAGTTCATGCGATGCGTTTTGAAAAAAGGTTCGTTGTTCGTTGTCATATTTATCCAGCGTTTCTGCTGATTGATTCATTGCCTCTGCTAGTTCTTCCAATTCCATATCCGTAAAAGAAAACTCTTTTTTTTGAAAGTATCCATTTCCGATTTCAGCAGCAAAGGCGGATAGTTTTCGGATTGGTGTAGTGACCGAATTAGCAATTATATTGGCTATTAGAAAACAAATCAGCATTGCTGCCGCCACAATCACCGCCAATACCAGATTGAAGGTATCTACCAGACTGTTGATAGCGGTTACATCAACATAAAATACTAAATAAGTATCAGGCTCTTTTGCACTTGCGGTTATTGCTACATAATATTCCGCATTTTGTGTTTTTACCGGAAAATAGGATGCAGCGTCAAGAGGAATTTCCATTTTCTTTAGCTGCTCAGTAAAGTATTCAAGTTCCTCCTCAGCTTGGTTGTTATGAAAGCGAATCAGATTGTATTCTTCATCCAACACGAGAACTTCTCCCTGTATACCAATTTTATTTTTGGATTGCTGGGATACATCTGGAAGAAAGGGGTCTTTATCATGTGTTGAAAACTCATCGGGAACTGACTCCCTATCCGTTGTTCTGTAGTGCATCGTTAGTTCATTTAGCTGTGATTCTACATTAGCATCTATATAAGCATTGATAAACAGATTGAAAACTAAAAAAACACTAGCGAAAATTATTACCATTAACAGTAACAACATGATAAAAATTCTGGGCTTTATATGCCACTTTATTCTTATTATTTTATTGGTTCTTTTTTTCATTTTGCACCTTTAACCTAAATCCAAATCCCCACACTGCTTCAATAATTACATTGCTATGTTCCATTTTTTTTCTTAGGCGACGGACGGTATCATCTGTTGCTCTGGTCTCAATCTCCGTATGATAGCCCCAGATGCTTTCTAACAGTTCATCTCGGGATACTGCTTGATCACTTCGCTCAATCAGGTACTTAAGTAAGTCATATTCGTTGGGTGTCAGCAATAGTTCGTGACCATTAGCCGTAACAGTTTTACTTTTAATCCGCATTATGATATCGCCGTAAGCAAGTTCTCGGCTATCGTCAGCGTTATTGCTGTTTTGCTTTTCGAACTCAATTCGGCGGAATATTGCTTTGACCCGCATTACCAGTGACATAGCAGAAAATGGTTTAGTAAAATAGTCATCGCTCCCAAGGCTTAAACCAGTAGCATAATCCAAATCGGAATCTCTGGCAGTTAGCATGATAATTGGTACGGTACTAATTTTTCTAAGTTCTGCACAGATGGTAAAGCCATTGGAACCAGGCATCATCACATCCAGAATAACTAAATCACAATCTTCTTTTTTAAATTGTTCCCAAAGGCTGTCGCCAGTGGGAAATGCTGTAACAAGATAACCTTCGTTTGCTAAAAAGGTTCGAATTGCTTCGCGGATATCATTGTCATCATCGGCTATATAAATACGTTTTTTTTCTTCCATCAAATTATCGCCTCCATAATTTGATTTTATCATATGTTAGTATTTGAATCCACCAAAAGCAGCGGTAATTTATACGCAAATTATACGTAATGTAAGCAAAGCGTTTGAAAATTTCAAAAAAGCGAACATTGAAGATTCAAAAGTGAACATTGGAGATTCAAAAGCGAACATTGAAAGTAAAAAAGTGAACATTGAAAGAAGGATGGAACTGGTAGCGCAGCAGTCTACCTAAGAACTTTTCACTTTGTACAAAACATCAAAAATTTATCGTAAATCGATAAAAACATATTGACATTCAAATGCATAGTAGTATAATAAAGGAAAAAGAGATGAATCGGGAGGTTGGTTATGAATCAGCAAAATCTATCAAAGTGGCTAAAGTGCATAACAGTTTTGGTAACATGTATTCTTACGTTTTTATTGTTTTTTCTGATACCTTCGTATGGTAGGAATATTGTATGTATGAATCCAGAGTTTTCAGGGTGGTATATGCCGTGGTTGTTGTTTATCTGGTTACTGGGAGTTCCTTGCTACATTGTGCTACTGATTTTCTGGGGGATTTGCAATGAGATAAGGAAAGACAATTCCTTCTCAATGAAGAATGCGAAAGCGTTGGCGATGATTAGTAAACTAGCGATGGCAGATAGTTTTTTATGTTTTTTGGGTATGGTAGCGTTTAGTGTAGTTCAAATTATGCATTTTAGTGTTTTTATAATAGGCATAATGGTCGTTATTATAGGAATTGCAATTGCAGTTATCGCGGCAGCATTAGGGCATCTCGTTCAGAAGGCAAGCAAGATGAAGGAAGAGAATGACTTGACAATATAACGATACAAGGGTCAAAAGGTCATACGTTTCATGCTTGCATGAAATGCGTAGCAATCCGTGTATCAATCGGGCGATCAATGCTTGTGAAATGCAACAGGTTGGAAAAGCAGGAGGAAAATTCATGGCAATTGTTATTAATATTGATGTTATGCTTGCGAAACGGAAAATGAGTGTAACGGAGTTGTCAGAGCGAGTAGGAATTACAATGGCAAATATATCTATTCTAAAAAATCAGAAAGCGAAAGCAATACGTTTGGATACATTAAATAAGATTTGTGAAGTGTTGCAATGTCAACCAGGAGATTTGTTGGAGTATGTAGCAGATGGAGAGGAGTTGGGAGTTTAGTATGGAAAATCAATCAGAGAATCAATTGCAAGATGATAAAATTCAACCAGAGAAGGCTGGCACTCCAATAGATAGGAATAGTATTTGGGAACAGGAAGAATTACAACATAGAGAGAAACAAAGGGAGCTAGAGGAAAAGCTTCAACCGATAGCAAGAAATGCTAGAGAATATCTGATAGGGGCAATTATACTAGGGGTATTATTCTATTTTTGCTTCTTTGATTTTTATGAAAATATCGAGGGGCTTGTATACCCATTGTTTTTATTAGCATTATACGAAGTTACATGGAGTGTGATGAAGAAACAAGGAATTTTGCTTGATAAACGTTATTTAGGAGAGGTCATATGCTCGTTCTTACTGGCGATATCAACTGTGTTGACAACGAACGATTCCATCATAGTGTTTAATACACTTGGAATCATTATCTTATATTTAATTATGTTGTGCAGAGTTTATCTGGCGGATAAAGATATGGGGACACCTAGGTTAATAAAGGCAATGTTTCGATGTGTTACAGGCGCATTTTCATATTCAAAGTTCTTTTTTAAACATGCAAAGGGAAAGATGCGAATTAAGAAAGATGACTCAGGGAAAAGAAAAACTATAATGTTAGGAATCACATTGGCAGCAGTATTTTTGGTAATTGTTTTACCATTGCTTTCACAGGCAGATCCTGTGTTTCATAAACTATTAAGTTCACCATTTCAATCGATTCGTATTGATGATACTGGAGAAATCATAAAGGCAGTGTGTTTTATATTCATACCAGCGATTTTATTCTATGGTTTAGTATGTTCTTGCTATGTTCGTCATATGGAGACAGAAGAGAAAACATATCACTTATGGAAGCCAGATTCCATTATTATTATGACAAGTATTATTGCGACGACCTATATTCTATTCTGTGGGATTCAGATCTTTTATCTATTCGGAGGATGGTTTAAATTGCCAGAAGGTATTACGTATGCAGAGTACGCTAGACAAGGATTCATACAGTTGCTGTGGGTAGCAGTCATTAATGTTGGGTTAGTGTTAGTAATTAAGATAAGATGTACACAAAACAAGAAGTTAAATCATATCTTATTTGTGTTAAGTGTATGTACGGTAGTGATGATTATCTCGTCAGCATATCGAATGATTTTGTATGTGCAGGCATATGATTTGACAAGATTACGTTTTCTTGTGTTATGGTTTCTTATTGTACTTATCGTTGCTGTAGGGCAGATGATGTATTATATCTATCATTCACAATATAAGATTGGAAAACGGTTATTTCAAACAGCATTAATTGCATATATGTTATTAAGTTTTTGCCGAATGGATTATATTATTGCGAAGTACAATATTAGTGCGAATGAATATATAACATCAGATGATCTTATGTATCTAACATGTTTGTCTAAAGATGCAACACCAGCGATTGCAGAGTTACCAGAAGAGCGTGTGCTAAAGAGATCTAAGGCTGATAGGTACAATTATGTGGATGCTAGCTATGAAAGGTATTTTTACACAATTGAAAATGAATATAAGAGTTCCATTCGAGGTTTTAATATCAGTAAATATATTGCATATCAATGTGCAGTTGATAAAAATAATGAGTTGAAATAGGAAAGAGACTGTTGCAGAAATAAGCTTTAACTACAATACTATTGTAGAAAAAATCTTATTTTGCGACAGTCCCTTTTATTTGGGATGCTGTGTTAATTATTATTTGGTATTTGTAAGGTTTATAGAGTGTTAATCGAATTCTTTGGAGGTCTTATCGTCTTCAGAATTCGACTTAAATAAGGAATCTAAAACCTTATTTTCGTTTTCTTCAATTTCAGCTTCTTTGCTACGGCACTTGGCATCTGTATAAATTGCTTCCATAATGCGTTTTTGATCAGCAGGGGTAAACATGCCAATTGATCTAGCTAATTGATCCATATTATTACGATTCACACGTAATGTATCGCCACCAGACAACGGAATGTCTAGGACATCTTCTTTATATCTCATATCACCAAGACATAGAGTATTATCTGAAGAAGAATATTGATAAGTAACACCATTGTAAGTAATATTGCCAGAATTATCAGCCATAGCTCCATAGGGAGATTGATTACTTATATTAATGATGTTGTTGTACAGTTGTTTCGTGTACATATCAGATGCAGTGGTAACATTCTTGTACGTACTAGAAGTTGAAGAATAGGTATCTGCCTCGTCAGTAGAAAAGAAAGACTTTTGTTCCTTCTCTGTAAATAGTGCGAAGTTTGATGAGCTACTTGTGTTCTTCTTAGATAAAGCGTTAGAAGAATAAGCAAGCACACCATTTAATGGGTTTGTAACCATATTCATGCTCCTTTCAAATTATTTTTAATTTGAAAAGGACAAAATCCATTCTGTCTTTACTCGTCCGTGAAACCAAGTGCAATAAAATAGAATTAATTACAGTTGGTAAATCTTTTCATAAAAGATATCGGTCAGAGAAAAGAAAATCATTAGCAAATATATAGAATCTTCCCAATTCCAAAGCGACGTTCTAATTCATCATGGATGAAAATCTCGCCGTCTTGTCTCAAATTGTTACGGTAGCAGTATTTTCCCATGCCACGTCCAGTCATTTTTTCTGCATCATATAATTCCCTTGAATCCGGAAATGCATCAGCATTAATTTTTCTATGGACGAAGCTATACGTCATAAAAATAACCTCAATAAACATTTGTTTTTTCATCTTCTCGGAAAGTTTTGCTTCTAAATAATCGAATAATTCAGAATAGAGTTCTTTCCAGTTATCAACAAGAATAACAGGAGCAATTAGGATACCAACGTTGTAATCCGCATCTGCCATTTTATTGATTGCTTCAACTCGATGCTCTAAGGAGGAAGTACCTAGCTCGATTTCACGAATGATACTTTCTGGATTAACAGACATACGAAATATTACTCTACCTTGATGATTTAGCGTTAATAAAGGTTCAACCATGCTAAATTTACTCGGAAAAGTAAGTTTACCCTTTTGACTTTTCATAAAATTCTCAATTATCCAAGGTAAATTATTAGTGATAGTATTTTCTAAGATTAAGTCACTATTACTTCCGATTTCATAGGTAAGTTCCTTTGTGCTTCGATTACTATTTCGGATTAAACGTTCCATCATTTGCTCGCGATTAACAAAAAGACGGAGGTAAGAGCATTTATTATAGTTGCAAACAAGATAGCAGTAGAGGCACATAGCAGTACAACCTGACGAGGTAAAGGGAACGAGAAAATCCGAAACCTTATGGTTTTCAACATATTTATGTGTCTTGCGTGTACCAATAATTAATAACTGCTTTAACTCTGGAAATTCGGAATTTTCCTTCGTGCGTAATTCTTCAATGTTATTGTGATTCATAATAGGAATCCAAGGAATATCAGAGAATTTTGCTTTCAATTCTTTTCCTAAAGGATATTCGAGGGTTGTAGGTTCGTAGTAGATTTGTGTTGGACGCATAGAAGTCTCCTTTGTATTTTTGATGTTTTATAATAGTATGTGCGAAATAAAATAATTTCATTTCTTATGCTGTCAGAAATGATAGGAAAAAGAATATCGAACATACTGGATTTGAATAGGTTAATAATGCTATAATAAGAGCATCCTAATTATGGAATAAATAAAAGGAAAAGAGGGGGAACGAACATAAATATGAGCAAAAAGCCACTCATTCTTAGCTGTGTGGTGCTATTGTTTATTTTGTCTTTCACTGGTTGTAAAAAACAAAATAAGCAGTATGGTTACGCACCTATGTTTGACAAGCTTACTTGGGGTATGAGTTTTCAAGAGGTCGTTAACACGATGCAATTAACAAAACAAAATGCAAAGGTTGTTAATGCAAAAGAAAACTCTGTTTATACGATAATACAGTTAAATGACACGTATGAGAAGTATGGAATGAAGGCTACTGTTAATCTGTTAATAACGGAAGGAAAAGAAGATACACAAGAAGAGTATAGTTATCCAACAGATGCATTATCAGCGGTTGTGCTACAATATGGCATAGTTGATGCAGATACGTTACGAGCAAATATGGAGAAAGAACTTGGAGAAGCCAAATCGGATAAAACAGATGATTTCGGAGTAGTTATTGTATGGAAAAGCAAAGATAGAATCGCTTCGGTTTATAAAGCAGAACAAAAGGCATTCTATTCATATTGTGAAGAATTAAAAGCAAGAGGAAATGAAAGTCTGTCACCGAAAGAGAAAAATACAGTGAATAAGATTACATTAAGTATAGCAAACGATGGTAAATGTGTTGTTACTTATTATGGTGATTGGGCGATTTATATAAATCGTAGTAGATGAAGTAATACGAAAACCCCTTGACATTTTCCAAATCCTATACTATGATAAAAAATAATAGAATACAGCACCAAAATACGTTGATGGAGACAGTAGCAACCAAGAGAAACCAAAAGCGAGTTCGGGATAGTGGAAGCCGAATGGGAGTAACGGATTGTGAATATCACTCCGAAGTAGCAGACTGAAAGGATTCTTGAGTAGGTTGTCGCCGGATTTCGCCGTTATCGAAGCACATATAAAAGTCTTAGACGGAGTATGTTAAATAGGTGGTTTCATGAAAGCATACGCTCTCATCCTGTTTAAGGATGGGAGTTTTTTTAGTTATTAAAGGAGGAAAAACATGTACGATAAAGTATCTGCGAATCTCAACTTTGTTGAGAGAGAGAAAAATGTAGAAAAGTTTTGGAAAGACAACGAGATTTTTGAAAAGAGTATCGACTCAAGAAAAGAAGGAGAGACCTATACATTTTATGATGGTCCACCAACAGCAAATGGTAAACCACATATCGGTCACGTTCTTACAAGAGTTATAAAAGATATGATTCCAAGATATAAGACAATGAAAGGCTATAAAGTTCCTAGAAAAGCTGGTTGGGATACACACGGATTACCAGTTGAACTTGAAGTTGAAAAATTATTAGGCTTAGACGGAAAAGAACAAATTGAAGAGTACGGTTTAGAACCATTCATTGATAAATGTAAAGAATCTGTATGGAAATACAAAGGTATGTGGGAAGATTTCTCTGGTACAGTTGGTTTCTGGGCAGATATGGAGAATCCATATGTAACATATGACAACAACTTCATTGAGTCAGAATGGTGGGCGTTAAAACAAATCTGGGATAAAGAATTATTATATAAAGGACATAAAATCGTTCCTTACTGCCCAAGATGTGGAACACCATTATCTTCACACGAAGTAGCGCAAGGATACAAGGATGTTAAAGAAAAATCAGCAATTGCAAAATTCAAAGTAAAAGGCACAGAAGATGAATATATCTTAGCATGGACAACAACACCTTGGACATTACCATCAAACGTTGCTCTATGTGTGAATCCGAACGAAACATACGTGAAAGTAAAAGTTCAAGTGAATGCAAAAGGCGATGTTGTTAAAGAAGGCGAAGAAGATACTGCTGTAAAAACAGAGTATTACTTCTTAGCAGAAGCATTACTTTCTGTAGTAGATGGCGTATATGAAATCGTAGAAACATTTGTAGGAACTGATTTAGAATACAAAGAATATGAGCCACTATTTGATTATGCAGACACAAATAAGAAAGCATTCTATGTTGTATGTGACACCTATGTAACGTTATCAGATGGTACTGGTGTTGTTCATATCGCACCTGCATTCGGTGAAGATGATGCCAAAGTTGGCCGTAAATATGACCTTCCATTTGTTCAATTAGTAGATGAAAAAGGTGAAATGAAGCCAGAATGTACCGATATGGCAGGCGTATTCTGTAAGAAGGCAGATGAAATCGTATTCCGTCTATTAGGAGAAAAGGGATTACTATTCAAATCACTTAAATTTGAACATAGCTACCCATTCTGCTGGAGATGTGATACACCATTAATCTACTATGCAAGAGAATCTTGGTTTATTAAGATGACTGCTGTAAAGGAAGACTTAATCCGTAACAACAATACAATTAACTGGATTCCAGAAAACATCGGTAAAGGTCGTTTCGGCGATTGGTTAGAGAATGTACAGGATTGGGGCGTTAGCCGTAACCGTTACTGGGGTACTCCTTTAAATGTATGGGAATGTGAATGTGGACATATGCATTCAATCGGAAGCATTGCAGAATTAAAAGAATTATCAAGCAATTGCCCTGAAGATATTGAACTTCACCGCCCATTCATTGATGCTGTTACTTTCCCATGTGAGAAATGTGGTAAAGAGATGCAACGTGTACCAGAAGTTATCGACTGTTGGTTTGATTCAGGGGCAATGCCATTTGCACAACATCACTATCCATTTGAAAACCAAGAATTGTTCGAACAACAATTCCCAGCGGATTTCATCTCGGAAGCAGTTGACCAAACAAGAGGTTGGTTCTACTCATTACTTGCAGAATCAACATTACTATTCAATAAAGCACCTTATAAGAATGTTATCGTTCTTGGACACGTTCAAGATGAGAACGGACAGAAGATGTCAAAATCAAAAGGAAATGCAGTTGATCCTTTCGATGCATTAGACCAATATGGCGCAGATGCAATTCGTTGGTACTTCTATGTTAACAGTGCTCCATGGTTACCAAATAGATTCCACGGAAAAGCAGTTATGGAAGGACAACGTAAGTTCATGGGAACACTATGGAATACGTATGCATTTTTCGTGCTTTATGCAAACATCGATAACTTTGACGCAACAAAATACACATTAGATTATGACAAACTATCTGTAATGGATAAATGGTTATTATCGAAATTAAATACAGTAGTGAAGACAGTAGACGAAAACCTTGCTGCATATAAGATTCCAGAAACAGCAAGAGCATTACAAGAGTTCGTAGATGAGTTAAGTAACTGGTATGTAAGACGTTGTCGTGAACGTTTCTGGGCAAAAGGAATGGAACAAGACAAGATTAATGCTTACATGACATTACACACTGCATTAGTAACACTTTGTAAGGCAGCAGCACCAATGGTACCTTTCATGACAGAAGATATCTATCAAAACTTAGTAAGAAGTATTGATAAGACAGCATCAGAAAGTATCCATTTATGTGACTTCCCAGCTTACAATGAAGCTCATATTGATAAAGAACTTGAGAAAAACATGGAAGCCGTACTTGATATCGTTGTACTTGGTCGTGCTTGTAGAAATACTGCAAATATCAAGAACAGACAGCCAATCGGCAACATGTATGTAAAAGGTGATGTTTCTTTATCAGAATTCTTCCAAGAAATCATTGAAGAAGAATTAAATGTTAAGAAGGTTACATTTACAGATGACGTAAGAAACTTCACATCATACAGCTTCAAACCACAACTTCGTACTCTAGGTAAGAGATTTGGAAAACAATTAAATGCATTAAAAGATGTATTAGCAAACTTAGATGGCAATACAGCTATGGATTCTCTTAATGAAACAGGAAAACTTACAATCGTATTCGAAGGCGTAGAAGAAGTTCTTGAAAAAGATGATTTATTAATTGACGCAGCTCAAATGGAAGGATATGAATCAAATTCCGACTATGGTATTACAGTTGTACTTGATACAAACTTAAATGAAGAATTAATCGAAGAAGGCTATGTACGTGAAATCATCAGTAAGATTCAAACAATGCGTAAAGATGCTGGATTCGAAGTTATGGATCATATCTGTGTTTACCAAGATGCAAACGATGTTATCAAAGAAGTAATTAAGAAGAATGCAGAGCAAATTAAAGACGAAGTTCTTGCAAGAGAAATCCATATCGGCAGTATGCATGGATTTACAAAAGAATGGGATATCAACGGTGAGAATACAGTTCTTGGCGTAGAGAAGATAATGTAATTTTATAAACAAAGGCTATTCTTAACCTAAGTATATAGGTTAAGAGTAGTCTTGTTTTAGTATTATGATACAAGGTTCAAATGGTCATACGTTTCATGCTTGTTTGAAATGTGTAGCAATTTGTATACCAGTGGGAGGGGCTGAGCAAATATGATGAAATTCCTAAAGATTATAAAAAGCCTAATTAATGGGAAAACAGATTTTAGATTAAAGATATTCTATATATTGGCTATGGTAGGCATAGGGCTGAGCTTTTTGATGACTATTTTTTCAATAATTGCTGACGCACAGGAAACTCAAATCATATTAAATATGAGTGCAGGAATTTTTGCAATTATTTTATTAGCAATTACATATAAAACGAAAAAATATAAGATGAGCTACATATTAGTTTGTATTATTGTGTTCATGATTGGCTTTGGGGCGTTTTTTATATCGGGGGGAGGGTATTATAGTAGTATGCCGTCTTTTTTTATATTTGCGGTTGTATTTACAATGTTTATGATTGATGGAGTTGCTATGCTACTATGTGTCTCAGCAGAATTAGGCATTTATATTGGATTGTGTATATTTGCTTATCTACATCCGGAGTATATCATCTGGATTGGAGATGAGAAAGAGATTGTTATTGATATTATAATTGGAGTTTTGATAACCAGTTTAGCTCTAGGTTTAAGTATTTCGTTACAGTTATATGCGTATAAAGAACAACAGAAATTACTAGAGAAAACGAGACAGGAAGCCGTACAGGCGAATTTAGCAAAGAGTGCATTTTTAGCGAACATGAGTCACGAAATTCGAACTCCTATCTATGTTATGCTTGGAATGACGGAGATGATGTTGTTAAGAAGTAAGGAAGCGTACATAATTGACTATGCAAAAAAAAGTAAGAAAGCAGGAAATGTATTATTAACATTAGTTGATGATATTCTAGATATATCAAAGATTGAGAATGAAAAGCTAGATATTGTATGTGTAGCTTATAATATAGAAGATTTGTTTCAAGAGACAACGATTATTGGTAAAGAACTAGCGAAGAAAAAGGGGCTGATATTCCAAGCTGAGTTAGAAGAGACAATACCAAAGGTGTTAGTAGGAGATGTAACGCGAATTAGACAGATTATAATTAATCTTATTAATAATGCAGTTAAGTATACAAATGAGGGGAAGGTTGTATATCAAGTTAACTATCATAAGCATGAGGAAGGAAGAATCGAATTAATTATTTCTGTAAGTGATACCGGAGTTGGGATTCATGAAAAAGACATGGAAAAAATATTTTCAAATTTTGTACAGATCAATACGGTGGAGAATAAAGGTGCTGGAATTGGACTGGCTATTGTAAAAAAACTAACGGAACTAATGAATGGTGAGATAACGGTAAAGAGTCAACTAGGAGAAGGAAGTAGATTTTGCATAAAGATACCCCTTGAAACTAGAATAGATGGAGAAAAGCATGTGGAACAAAGGGAATTGCAAAATAAAGAAAGTGTAGAAATCTCAGAAATTGAGAACATAGCAATACCAGGCGCAAAAATTCTCGTTGTTGATGATAATAATGATAACCTAATGGTTACAAAAGAATTGTTAAACTATATGGAAATCCAAGTAGAGCTAGCTCATAGTGGATTAGAGTGTATAGAAAAACTAATAGATAATACATATGATATGATTTTTATGGATTATATGATGCCAGATATGAACGGGGAGGAAACATTACAGTATATAAAAAATAGGCATAAGGACTTTACAACTCCTGTTATAGCATTTACAGCTGATGTGATATCCGGAGTAAGGGAGAAACTGCTTGCTGCTGGTTTTTCAGATTATATGGCAAAACCAATACAGATGACTAGGCTGAAACATATCCTGCTTGAACATCTTTCAAAGGAACAATTGGTGACAGAGACCAGAAGTGAAATGAGAGAAGAGGAGCAACTGAAAGTGAAAGAATGGCAAGAGAAATTGATTGTCTATGGAGTTGATTTGAATATGGGGTTGAAATTATATCAACATGATAGAAGATTATATTGTAAATGTGCCGAACTTTTTGTAGAGTATTATTATGAAAATATAAAAAATCTGACGGATCACTTAGAAAACGAAGACTGGGATAAACTATATTATGAAGTGCATACATTGAAATCTAGGGCAAAAAGTGTTGGGGCTACCATGTTAGCTGAAGATGCTGTGCGGATGGAACAGGCATTAAAGGGGAAAGATTATAGTCTGGTTAGTGCAATGAAAGAATTAGCTTATCTGGAATACAAAAGAGTTTATCAGGGACTTACTTTGCTATTAGCGAAGTAGAGGGGCAATAAAAAGGAGAGAGGAAAAATGGATAGGAGCAAGGTATTAGTTATTGATGATGATATGATGTTGCTAGGATTAGTAGAAGCAGTACTTTCTGAGAAGTATGAAGTAAGTACAGTGAAATCGGGGAAATCAGCAATTGATTTTTTACATAGGGAACATCCTCCGGATATTATTCTGTTAGATGTTGCAATGCCAGAACAGGATGGCTTTGAAACATATGAACAGATTAAAAAAATCAATGGCTGTGAAGAGATACCAATTATATTTCTTACAGGAAAGACAGACGCAGATGCGGAGATAAAGGGGCTAAAACTAGGTGCGTGGGATTATATTCACAAACCGTTTAATAAAGAAATTCTATTGACACGAATAGAGATTTATCTTGAAAGAGAGAGAAAAAGACTTGAAGAAGCGAAGAAAAAGGAAGAAGGAATTTTCTCGGAAAAGAAGCTTTGGGAGATGAAAAAGATACTTTCTGAAACAGAATTTGAAGTTGCACAATTACTGGCACTTGGATATACGAATGAGGAAATTGGAGAGAAGTTAGCATATTCCTATAATTATGTAAAGAAAGTTGTTAGTAATGTGCTTGGAAAGCTAGGAGAAGGTAGGCGTAATCAAGTAAGAGATTATTTCATATAAAAAATAAAGAGGTAACTCTCGGTGTCTATTTGGGCTGTATAAATTTTGTTATAATAAGATTGTTTTGGGGGAAATAACGTTTATATATTTTGTAAAAAAGTTATGGAGGTAGAAATAAGCGTGAAAAAAACAATCTTAATTGTTGATGATGACAGGGTAAATTTATATATGGCAGAGACAATACTAAAGAATGATTATCGAGTAATTATGTTAATCTCAGGGGAACAAGCACTTACCTTTTTAAAAAAACAAAAACCAGATTTAATTTTACTTGATATTAATATGCCAAACATGTCTGGCTATGAAGTGATGGGGGCATTGCAAAAAGCTAAGATGCAAATACCAGTAATATTTTTAACAGCAGATACAGACGCAAAGACGGAAGTGGAATGTTTGAAGATGGGAGCGGCTGATTTTATAGGGAAACCATTTGTAGCAGAGATATTAAAGAGTCGTGTACAAAAAGTGTTGGCGGATAATGAATATAAGAAAAAACTTGAGATATTAGTGAGCAGGGAAAATACAAAGGTTAAAGCTATTAGGAGAGAAGTTGGACATAGTTTGGTTAATATACTGAAAAGCCGAGACAATAATACGGGTGGGCATGCAAAGAGAACACAAGCCTATGTTAAGATCATAGCAGAAGAATGCAGAAGGATGGGGATATATCCGGATATACTGACAGATAGCTATATGCAGAATGTGATTAAAGCAGCACCGTTGCATGATATGGGTAAAATAAATATACCTGACTATATACTGCAAAAGGCGGGGACATTAACAGAGCAGGAGTTTGAGTTTGTTAAATCGCATGTTATAGTTGGCGGAGAGATGATAAAAGAAACGATGGGAAACATTGAGGAAGAGGCGTTTATAGAAGTTGCAGTGCAAACTGCGAGGTACCACCATGAAAGATGGAATGGTGGAGGTTACCCAGAGGGACTAAGTGGAGAACAGATTCCTCTTGCGGCTAGAATTATGGCGGTAGCGGATGTGTTTGATGCACTCGTGTCAAAACGAATTTACAAAGAGCCGGTAAGAATAGATGATACGTTTAATATAATATTTATGTCAGCGGGAACACATTTTGATCCACTTATAACACAGGTGTTTTTAAGTGAAGAGCTTAGATGGAAAATCATTGAAACTGTTAACAAGTTTGCGTTACAAGACTGTTAATTACACATTTGTAATTGATACGATAGAATGCAAACTTAGAGAGCAGGAGAGGGTGAGACAATGGGAGTGTTTTTTCATCTAGTAGGAATTATATTAGTAATATTCACTATGATTCGTATATTTTATTTGCAAACATCAAAACAACAACAATGGCTATTATTCATTGCTGTTTGTTTAGGAATATACCAACTTGCCGCGATTGAGCGTTTAATGGCACAATCTGTCGAAGCGAAAATTATGATTTTAAAGTTTTCCTATTTGGGGGCAATATTTTTAGTATATTTTTGCTTTATGTTTACGGTAAGTTATTTTAGATGTAAGATATCAAATCGATTTGCGCAGATATTGTTTCTCTATCATTGTTTATTATTTGGTATGGCGTTTACATTTGACAGGCATAATCTTTTTTATCGTGAGATTATTATAACTGGTCCAAATGAATGGGGGCAGATTCCTGGATTTTTTTATTATGTGCACATAGGAACTATGTGTGTTTATCTGTGTATTATGGTTTCATTAGCAATAAGATATAAGAAAAAGTACAAAAAACAGCTTGATTTTACGACATGGTGTAGTGTTCTATCAATATGTGTTGTTCAATCTGCTTTTTTTCTTGTGCATTTTTGCTTGAAGATGATAGAAATAGTAAAACCTGAAATAGGTAGTAATCTGTTTTTTAGATATCTACTTCAATTTGACTATAGCGAATGTTATTACACATTTATGAGCGCAACAATATTTTATATTGTGTATCGTTATCAGTATTTTGATATATTAGGAGTGGAAAAAGATCGAATCCTTGATGAGACAACAGAAGCAATCTGGGTATTTGACCGTTTTGGAAGGCGTTCCTATTTTAATAAGAAGGCAAAAGAGATACAAGGTGCTATTAGAAGTAAGAGAGATTTTGAAGAATTCTTGAATAGCCACATTGAGGAAGAGAATTTTTATAAAATTAATAATGACTTCTTTGAATTAAAGAAAAAAGTACTCGATACAAAACAGATTTCTCAAGGCTGTATCTATATATTCACAGATATTACAAATGCAATGGCGTTAAAGGAAGAGGCTGATGCTGCGAATAAAGCGAAAAGTAACTTTCTTGCGAAGATGAGTCATGAAATGCGAACACCAATGAATTCAATCATTGGTATGAATGAATTGATTATAAGAGAATCCCAAGAAGATGAAGTAAAAAAATATGCGCAAAACATTGAAACATCGGGAAGTACATTGCTTACGATTATTAATGATTTGTTAGATTTATCGAAAATTGAATCGAATAAATTAGAAATTGTTGAATCAGAATATCAGTTAAGTTCCGTGATTAATGAACTTGTTAATACAATTGAGAACAGAGCAAAAGATAAAGGTATAGACTTTGAAATTAATGTAGCAGAAGATATTCCCTATCTTTTGTATGGAGATGAGGTAAGAATCAAACAGATTATTATGAATCTACTTACTAATGCGGTAAAATATACGAATAAAGGCAAGGTAAAATTCTCTTTGTCTTGGGATCGATTATCTGATACGCAAATGAAACTTTTTATAAGTGTAGAAGACACGGGAATTGGTATTAAACCAGAAGATAAAGAAAGGTTGTTTACTGCATTTGAACGAATTGAAGAGAAAAGAAATCATAATATTGAAGGAACGGGACTTGGCTTGACGATAGTGATGCATATGCTCGAAATAATAGGTTCAGAACTAGAAGTAGAAAGTGTTTATGGTGAAGGAAGTAGATTCTCTTTTTCAGTAAACCAACGTATTGTTGATGAAAAACCTATGGGTAAATTTGAGAAGCGATATGATAATGGTAAGAAACAGTATCAAGTTAGTTTTCAAGCACCGACTAGTAGAATATTAATTGTTGATGACAATGAGGTTAATTTACAAGTCATTAAGAATTTATTGAAAGAAACATTACTGTGTGTTGACACGGCACAGAGTGGAATGGAGTGTTTGAATAAGATACAGTTAGAGGCGTATGATATGATTTTGATGGATCATATGATGCCTGAACTTGATGGCATCGAAACATTTCATAGAATGAGAGAAATGGAGCATCGATGTAATGGAATACCTGTAATTGCATTAACGGCAAATGCAATATCAGGTGCGAAAGAAAGTTATCTAGCAGAAGGATTTAATGACTATCTCTCAAAGCCAATCGATAGTAAGAAACTTGAAAGGATGATTCAGAGATACTTACCTACAGATAAAGTAATTACGAATGTCGTTGAAGAAAGAGTAGAGAGAGGAGAGTTTGGTTCATTTAAAGAAATTGATGCAACGCTTGGATTGAAATTTATGAATGGCGATGTGAGTGATTATGAAGGTATCCTAAAGATATTCTATGAATGTGGAAAAGAAAAGCAAACTCAGTTAGAACACTGTTATCAGATTAAGGATATTAAGAACTATACCATAGAGATTCATGCTCTTAAAAGCGTTTCTTTAAGTATTGGTGCTAGTAATCTTTCCAATATAGCAAAGAAATTAGAGCAAGAAGGGAAGAACGACAATTGGAATTATATTGTCAGATATCATAATGATATGACGGAACTTTATAAAGAGGTGCTATCAGAGATTGGCACTGTATTGGAAAAGAGTCAGAAGAGTGATAAAGATAATGTAAGAGTTGAAAAACCTCAGAATGATGGTATAAGAAAATTAGATATAGCGGAGTATAAAGAGTACGTGAAGTTGTTAAGAGAAGCTATAGAGGGGTATGACAAAGATTTAGTTCAATCTTTATATGATGAGATGCAAGGATGTAGTTATGAGGGAAAAGATTTGGAAGATTTATTGTTCCCGATTGTAGAAAATGTTCTGCAATTTCATTATGAAGAAGCAGAGAAAATGTTTGTAGAGTTTTTTGGAGAAGGATAGTCGTTAGGGAATGTGATAAGATAAGTGATTTGAGGCTGGGCAGAGATGTGGGAATGATATCTTTGCTCAGTTTTTTGTTTGGCTTGAAATTTTTTATTAAGAAAATAGTACAGGTTTCGTATTTTAGGAAAACGCTAGCAGTTGTATAATAGAAAGTAGTATAAGAGCAACACAAAGGAAGAAGGGAATGTATGTTAGATTTATATCCAGATAAAGAATATATGTTGACGTTTACAAACGAAGAAATCATGCAATATCTAGTGGAACCAGTGCAGCAGTATAGGGATATTCGGATTCGTATATCTACTTATGGTATGTTAAAAGATAAAAAACGTAAAGCTATGCAGGATAGAATATTATCAGTAATCCTTGATGGAGAAAAAGGGGAGTTCTCTGTAATGTTCTACGACCATCTAATAGCAATTTTTATACAAAATGAAGAATTCATGTTTTTTGATGACAATGTGAAAAGAAACATTGTCAGTAGTGAAACCTATCAAAATGTTGTCTATGAGGGGACATTGCGAGATAAGACACATGAGGAAATATTGGGTTTAATTTATGATGTTGTAATGATAGTAAGGGGAGCGAAAGAAATAAGCATAGAAGAAACCGTAATTGAGCAAGTTGGAGTTCAATATCCAAAGTGTAAGTATGATGTGAAAATTAAAAAAGAGAACAGAATGAGACGGAAAATACAATTAGAGAATATACGGTTTTTGATTGATTAGGGATAAGGGGGTTTTATGGTGAAAATGTTAAGTTTGAATAGTAATATAGGCGGGAAAAAATTCTATCGGTTAATGAATCTTTGTTTTGAGTTATCAACGCATTTTTCTTTTACTAAGCGTACATTTCATAAGAAAGATGTTGAGTATAAGATGTTTTTAGAAGATTTAAGTCCGTCTTATATCGATACACGGTTTACTCCACATTGGTTTTGTTATTATGTTCCTGAAACAACTCCTTTGGAAGTTCAATTATTTACGACAGATAATAATATGAAACATATCGTAAAAAAACATTTTGATAACTTGTTTCAAAATGAGCGAATGAAAGACGGAACATTGGGGAATCTCAAGAATCTGCCAGAGGATATGTGCTTTTTTATAGGTGATAAGTTACTGCTAGGTACGGTTTCTCATGAAAAGATTTGTTATGTATATCCGCCTACACAGGAGATAGCGGAGCGATTTATGGAGTTAGGGGAATGGGAAGAGGTTGAATGTATAGAAGAGGAGCATATTTGTTTGGAAAATAGGTAGGGAAGGAAATTAAAAGTGAAAAAGAAAGGTGACAATCAACTATGAGATATTTAACGGCACAATTTGAAGCATCAGAATCATTTTACTTTGATTACTATTATTATTCCAACATTACGTTTGAGGAATTGATACATCAGAGGATGTAGGAAGATTTTATTTAGTTGCAAAAAGAGGTTGCTCAATTTGGCAACCTCTTTTTGCATATAAAGTAATATTACTTATCTACACGTTTTTTTATAATAAAAATAAATAATTCATAAATTAACACTATAAAAAAAGAATATAAATAAATCCCTAAAAAGGCAAGTAAATCAATTTTTATTGGTGTTAATATCATGTAAGAAATATAAATTATAACAGATACTATAAGAGTTTTTTGTAATATTTTTAAAATACTTAAAATCTTTGAATTCATTAATTTCATTAACGCCTCCATATATGTCATAAATTAGATGTTTATTTAGTTGCAAAATTTATTTTAATCCTGTATTTATTTTGTATGTTTTGTCAAAATCAAATGTTTTTAAAACAAAGTTCCCCTCTGCTCCACCAGCGCTTAGTCCAATATATACCTTACTAATTCCGCGTACATTTACACTAATAGTGGGACCATTTGTTGTAGCGCTCTTGCTAAAATAAGTAATTTCTTGACAAGCATACATTCCAGTTTCACAAACATCATGATAGTTTATGGTAGTATTATACACCTCTGGAGCAATCCAGTACGAATATGTATAATTAACCTTGGAAACTATTTTTCCACCTATGCTACTTAATTCGAAAATTGTTGCTAGATGAGTAAGTGTAACATTGCTGTTAATCAACGTAGATCCTAACCTTCTAATGTTATTTTCTTTTTTACTTGTCATCTCAGAACTAATTTCGGAAGCACTAAATTCTTCCTCTAATTGACTTACAAGTTCGATTAATTCTTCTTCATTCTCTACGTATATGGGCTCAAATCCTCTTAATGACATATAACAATATTATACAGGTCAAACTTGTAAAAATCAACTAAAATATTGCCATGTATTACTTTTGATTACTTCGAATTGAATTTGATTAACTTTATGTATGAATAAAAATCAACTAAACCAATCGATTGAGAAGGTGCTAAGGAATTACAATTTAAGTGGATAGATATGGGAATAAGGAATCATTTTGGAATGTCATAAAATGTGTTAGAATAGTAACAGTATCTGAGAGAATTTGAGATACAAGTTCTAAAAACAGGGGGAAAAAAGAAGATGATTCATATTAAAAAAATAAAGAAAGTATGTATTCTAGCATTGGGAGTACTAAGTTTAACAGCATGTACAAAGCCGAATAACAAGGAAGTAAACCAGCAAGTAAATCAAGACAATGTATTCGATGAGGAAATGGTTGATACAGAAGAAATAGAGATAGGTACCACGGAATTGGAAAATGAAACATATGAGGATTTTGAGGATGAAGAAATAGAGGTAGACGATCTTGGCATAGATATTACAAACGATTCCTACTTTTTTGAGAGTGGCATTTCACAGCAAGATTACAGTGGAACATTTATGTTTTATGGTATTACTGAGCAGAATACAAACTTGAATATCATTGAATTAGCGAGTCTTGACAATGGTATTTTATATGAATTAGTATTTGATGCGATTGAAGGTGTCCCAGATGATCGCTTGCGTTTGGGGTATTTTTATGTGCAAGAAGATAAGATTTATAAGATGGATGCAACGGAAGAGAATCGTCATAGCTTAGAAGTGATGGAAGAATTGCCATATGATAGCGTAATTGTTTGCCAAGAAGAAGGATTAGAAGACTTTTTAGATGAGGAAGAGTTAGGATTCCATCAATATATAGAAATAGACGGAGACATGCGAATCTATCATTCTTACAACAACCAAGTGGAATCAGGATATTATGAAACATTTACTTGGGAGATGGGAAGAGGATTAGTGAACTATCGAAGTGGATATGGTGCTGAGAGTGAGTCTATGGAATTGCAATTAATGGAGTAGTAATCTTTATATTGGAATAGAAGAGTATTTTTGTTCATGACTAGATGACGGTGTTTAAAAGCTAAGTAGGGGAGAGGGTTTGCATTAAAAAATTATTTATCATATTATTAGGGGTACTAAGTTTAACAGCATGTGCAAAACCGAACAATAAACGGGTAAACCAAGACAATGTATTTAATAATGAAACAGTTAATACACAAGAAATAGAGATAGATACCACAGAATCTGAAAAGGCAATCAATATATATGAGAAATTCTTGGCGGGTGAAATCGTGGTAGGGGGTACTGCAGGGGGGATTGATATAGACTTCATAACAATACCGACAGGAGAACCGGATTGCCGTTATTCAACAAAATATGCAATATTGGATTCGAATGGAGATAAAATACCCGATCTTCATATTAAATCTGTACGTTATTATTATCTTTTAACCTATGTTGATGACGAATTACGTATTTTAAAAAATTTATCGCCTAATCCACAATACTATGCATTAAATAATGAAGCATTTATTAGTATTTTATATGGACCGTCTGGAGATGAATATCATTATTTTAAGCTTGATATTTTGGGGAATGAAGTAGGAATAGTTAATTTTTCTAAACGTGATACAAATCAAAATGGTTTTTTTGATGATGCTGATGAATATTCATTTAATGAGCAAAATGTTTCAAAAGAGGAGTGGGATACGTTAACTGAGCCATACTTATACACTGATGAAGAGGGGAGAGAATGTATAAAAAATAAAATTGAATGGACTGTTTTTTGTGAGTAAATAAACTATAATGACCTTGGCATGGAGTAAGAGATGATGAGTATGTATTGGATGAACTTATTGAACTTTCTGAGAGGTAATGGCATACATATGAAATAATAGAAGAATCAATTATTGAATATGGGGAACATGTCGATAATCCGTATTGGGGAATAAAATCATGCAAGACTTATATAGATGATTTTAGAAATATATGATACAATTGAAATAATTGTGTATGGTTTGGATAAACATAAAATAAAAGGAAACAGAGTCATATATTTTCGGAAAAATCTCGATTGAAGGAGTGAGCGAAGTCGATGCTTAACTGGTATAATGCGTTTGATAAGTTAAATGCTTATGTATATATTATTGATTCAGAAACATATAACATTGTTTATATCAATAAAAAATTGAAACAAAAAATGGGGGATATAGTTGGACAGCAATGCTTTCGTGTGTTGTGCGACTATAATGCTCCATGTAGCTATTGCTTATCAATGGACACTCTTTGCAAAATTGATGGTTTCGATGAAGGCATGTGTATCTATAGCCCAAAACTTAATACATATATTGATGTTCAACAGGGGGTAGTTGAATGGGAAGGTGGAAAAAAAGTCCGCCTTTGTACTGCTGTTGATTCTGTAGAACAAGAAATTATAAATAAAAACCCAAAAACTTTACAATCTATGTTTTTTATTAATGATTCAATTAACAAGTCGGCAGATATATACTTTTTTGCAATTGATGAAAACTTAAAACTGCTTTATGCAAATAACTTATATAAATCAATTATTGGAGAAGATATTAATATTGGAGACAGACTGCCAATCGAAAAGCATTATATTCAGGCGGATGTTGAACGATTTTTTGATATGGTGTTTCCTACTGTATTTTCAGGTGAATCTGTAGGTGGAGAGGTGTTGCTACTTAGCAAAGATAAGAAAGAGATACCAATTCGTTTTAACTCTTTTCCTGTATTTGATGAAATGGGAAAAGTTATTGCCTATGCATCGTTTGGTGTTGATATAGCAAATGAAACTGAGATGAAGAGAATAGTAGACTGGCAGCGTGAAATCCTTAATAATACAAAGGATATGTTGGCAAGTTTCGATAATGATTTAAATGTTGTATATTGCAATGCAGCATTAAATAATATCACTGCTTGGTTAGATAAGCCAGAAACAAATCTTGTAACTTCGAAATGTTTTGCATCTAAATCATATGAACTTTTACATAATACTATTATACCTAAAATCTTTTTAGGAGAATCGCAATCATGTGAACTAATGTTAATATCAAATGCAAGAGATGTGATACCAGTTTTCGCGGATTTTTTCCCGGTTTTTGATCAGTATAAGGCTGTAATTGGTATTGGAGTCACTATGCATGACATTTCGGTTCAGCATAAATATGAGGCTGCAAATGAAAGACTTGAAATTGCTTTAGACCTTGCTAATGCAGGTTCATGGGAAGTTTCTATATCGGATCAAATAATAAATTATGATAATCGATTTGAAAAAATGATGCATCTACCGCCATCGCCGATAACAATCAAACACTGGGATGAACATATGTCATCTATTATAGATAAGAAAATGTGTAAAGAGATATTTGAGTGTCTTTTTAATAACTTTAATGGTACATATTCATCAGATTATAAAAACCTGTATACAAAATTTACTGATGGAACATTTATCTACTCAAATTGGACAGCGAAAATTTATTATGGCACAAAAGGTAATCCCGAACGTATTTTAGGTGTAACTTGGGATGTAACAGATGATGTACTAGAGCATCAGGCATTTGAAGAAATCAAAGAAAAACAGCTTAGGGCACATAAATTTATTTCAAATATTTCGCTGCCATTCACACAGCCGTATGATGATTTTAATCTTTTAATGAACAATGCAATCTGTGAACTTCAGGAATTTTTTGAAACCGACAGAGTTGCTGTTTTTGAAGTTCAAAAGGATTATTCTCTTTTATGTACCTATGTAAGCAGTCAGAAAGATGATTGGACTGATATTATAGGGTTTCATTGCAGCTATGAAAGTATACAGTCATTATGCAAGGAAATAGATAAGCAACCATACCTATTTTATCACTCAACAGAAGAGCTTTTTAAGGAATACCCTTTTATTTCACTAGGAGCAAAAAGTCAATGCTACATTCCTATTGTAATTGATGGTGAAAGCATCGGTTACTTGGTGATAACCAATTATCGTGAACAAGCAGATTGGACTGAGAATGAATTTAAACCTGCTGTTATGGCTGCATCAATTATTGCGGGTGCATATTCTTTGCGCAAAAGTGAGCAAGCACTTAAAGAAGCGATAGCTGCGGCAAAGGAGGCTAATGTAGCGAAAAGTCAGTTTTTGTCAAATATGAGTCATGAAATTCGAACTCCTATGAATGCAATTATTGGTATGACTAAGCTTTCCGAAAAAGCGCAAACAATAGAAAAATATCAAGAGTATATAGGCAGTATAAAGATTTCATCAGAACATTTACTTACCATTATAAATGATATTTTAGATATTTCAAAAATTGAATCTGGAAAATTCCAGTTAAGTGAGACAGTTTTTAGTCTGGAACGAACAATTGTAAAATCATGTTCAATGATGTCTTCAAGAGCAACAGAAAAGAACCTGAAATTTATAGTAAATAGTGGTGATAATATAAAACTCCGTTATTATGGCGATGATACTCGAATTTCTCAAATTTTAACAAACTTGTTATCAAATGCTGTAAAATTTACGCCAGACTGTGGAACTATTTCTGTCTATGTTGATGAAATAAATTGTGAGAATGATAAAGCAGAAATTCAAATTATAGTAGAAGATACGGGAATAGGTATGACCATAGAGCAACAAGAGCGGGCTTTTAATTCTTTTGAACAGGCTGATGGCAGTATTTCAAGGCAATATGGTGGAACAGGGTTAGGACTTGCGATATGTAAGTCAATTACAGAAATGATGGGTGGTTCCATCGTTATTTCGTCACAACCTAATAAAGGATCTAAGTTTATTGTAACAATCTATCTTGATCGTGCGAATGATGCAGAGAAGGAAGTATATGAAATTGTTCAAAAACAGCTTGTTAATAAAAAGATAGTAGTCTTATCCGATGATGATTCTTTAATATCAAAATTTTCGAGAATCTCTGAAAAATTTGGAGTTGAATGTACGATTGTAAGCTCTTTTAATGATGTTAATGAAAAAAACAATCGATATGATGTTATTTACTTTGACTTTTCATTACATAATACACAAACCGTTGATACTTATAAGGCGATTGAAGGTTTGATTGATAAAAATATCATGATACCAATCATCGAGTTTAATTCATGGGATTTTGTTCGAGAGGAGGTTTCTGAATATGGTGTAAATAATTATTTCCAGAAACCTATTTTCGCTTCGCCGTTATATGATTCTCTTATGAAAGTCATATATGGCACTAAAACACAAGGCGTACATAAATTTGATAAAATGCCTGATTATTCAAAAATTCATCTTCTTCTAGCTGAAGATATTAAAATAAATGCTGATATATTAAAATCGCTACTTAAAGATACTAAAATAAATATTGATGTTGCTGAAAATGGTAAAATAGCAATTGAGATGTTTGAAAGTAATCCCGAAAAATATGACGTAATATTTATGGATGTACAAATGCCAATTATGAATGGGTTGGATGCAAGTCGTAATATTCGTGAATTAAGCTTCGAGAAAGCAAAGTCCATCCCAATTATTGCTATGACGGCAAATGTTTTTAAAGAGGATATTGATACATGTTTGGAATCAGGAATGAATGATCATTTAAGTAAACCAATTGATATATCTATGATTATATTAAAAATCAATAAATATGTTGGATAGGAGAATATGTTATGCCAATAAGAAAAAAACTAATGTTATTATTCATTACCTTTGCAGTTGTGCCTACTTTAATATTTGCTTCGTTCAGTCTGTTGAATTCCGTTAAAACAACAGAAGAATTGCAAATTAAACGTCTTAATGAACTTGCAACGACCTCTTCGTCTGCTTTCGATGAAATAGTGAATATACATAAAATGGAAGTGTTGGCGAATTTCAATGGACAACTGATTACATATTTCAATACTCTAAGTAGTACAGAGCCTAATACAGAGCAATACTTGCAAATCTATGATGAAGGAATGGAATATATAAAAACGTATATAGATTCTATCGCTACTTTTGTAGATTTGGTTCTGCTAGATGCCAAAGGAACAGTAGTTATGGGATATGAAGAGGCGAATAAGGGTAAGGCATTGTCAGAGTTTGACTATTATAAAGAGATTATAAGTGTTAATCAAAAGGGATATGTTTTCACAAGTAAGGTTCACGATTCTTTAACTATGCCAGGGGTTTATGAAAAGAAAAACATTGCCCTAAGTACAGGTATTTGGGACAATAATGGAGAATTTCAAGGAGTCGTGGTAGTTTATCTGGGGATAGATGCTCTTGCAGGATTCTCACATAGAATTTCATTTGGTAACACTGGACTTGCTTTTATTATTGATGCAGATAATTATATTTTGTATCATCCAGAAGAAATTTTTTATGATACCCATACAAAAGCTCCTCAAATTCAAAATATGTTAACTCGTTACAGAGCAGGTGAGGTTGATGAAGTCGGTCTTATTGATGATATAATGAATGGAAAAAGATATTTGTATTATTATTCAGTAATGGATGATAGCGGAATGGTTCTCTTCTTGCGACAAGACTACAGTGAATTTGCTAAGGAGCGTAATGTAACATTATCATTAGGCATAACACTATTGCTTGTAACTTTAATTTTGGCAATTTTTATGGCTATAAAGTTTTCAAAGGAAATCACAAGTCCGATTATTAAACTCAAGAATTCCTTTGCATCTGGTGCTGCTGAAGGCAAATATGTATTAAGCGATATAAATAGCAAAGATGAATATGGAGATATGGCAACAAGCTACAATTTGATGATTCAAAAGCTGGAAGAACAATATGAAAAGAACCTACAGGAACGTAGTGATAAAATAGCTGCTGAGAATGCAAATGTTGCCAAGAGCGAGTTCCTTGCAAGAATGAGCCATGAAATACGTACACCAATGAATGCTATAATTGGTATGACCTCTATTGGAAAGAATTCGCAGAAACTTGAGCGTAAGGAATATTGTCTTGATAAAATAGACACAGCTTCAAGGCACTTGCTTGGAGTTATCAATGATATCTTGGATATGTCGAAGATAGAGGCGAATAAATTTGAAATTGCAACAGTGGAATTTAATCTTGAAGATATGCTTGTAAATACCACAAACATGATTACGTTTCGGGCTGATGAGAAGCATCACGACCTTATAGTAAATATTGATAACAATATTCCGACCTTTATTTACAGTGATGAACAGCGTCTATCGCAAGTAATTATGAATTTGCTTTCAAACGCTGTTAAGTTTACACCCGAAAACGGGACGATTAAGCTTGATGTGAAAAACATTGAAAAAAAGGATGATTTGATTACTCTTGAAGTTAAAGTTTCTGATAATGGAATTGGAATTTCAAAAGAGCAACAGGAGAAGCTTTTCACTGCATTTGAGCAAGCAGATGGCGGAAAATCAAGAAAATTCGAGGGGACAGGTCTGGGGCTGGCTATTTCCAAGAAGATAGTAAACCTTATGGGTGGAGATATCGGAATTGAATCTGAATTAGATAAGGGTACTACTATGGCATTCACAATTCAGGTAAAAATGGGTACTACCAAACAAGAAAAAATAGTTAAAAAGCTTAAGAAAGAAAATTTACGTATCTTGGCGGTTGATGATTCAGCAGATACTAGAGAATATTTTGCAGATTTAATGCAGTCATTGAATTTGCCATGTGACATTGCTGAAGATGGAATAGAAGCACTAAAAATGCTTGAGATAGCTAAGAATGAAGGAAGACCATATAACTTCTTTTTTATTGATTGGAAAATGCCAGAAATGAATGGTGTTGAACTAACAAGGCGAATTAAAGAGGTTGCAACGAACGATTTAGTTGTTATTATGATTTCGTCCTATCTGTGGAGTGATATTGAGCGTGAAGCAATTGAAGCAGGTGCGAATGGATTTGTACCTAAGCCATTATTCCCATCTGCCATTGTAAACTGCATATATCAATGTCTTGATACAAAGAAAAAGAGCGAGCGGGAATATAGTAATAAAGTAGAGATTCCAGACTTTGAAAGGCATACAATCTTGATTGTTGAAGATATTAAAATCAACAGTGAAATTGTTGCAGTGCTGCTTGAGCAAACAAAAGTGAATTTGGAATTTGCTGAAAATGGCGAAATTGCATATAACAAATTTAAAAATCAACCAAGTAAATATGATTTGATTCTTATGGATATTCATATGCCTGTTATGAATGGATATGAAGCTACAGAAGCTATTAGAAAGCTTAGTTGTAAGGAGGCGCAGGCTGTGCCGATTGTTGCAATGACAGCGAATGTGTTTAAGGAAGACATTGATGAATGTTTGAAATGCGGTATGAATGACCATTTACCAAAACCTATTTATCCAGAGCTTTTAATGGAAAAACTAAGTAAATATTTAATAGACAATAGGAACATATTATAATTCAAAGTGACAATTTTATAGCCTTATATTGCAAATTCTTTTTTGTTTTTCTTTATCTAGAAGTTTAAATTTTGCGTGAATTTAGATAGTAGATATAAAGAAATTAGTAAACATGTTGACGAAATAAGTAATAAAAAAGAGAATATGGGATATATGTATTATTGATTAACAATAGAAAAGCAGTTATAATAGTATGGTATACTAACAAGGTTTTATTCAAATAGGGAGGAAGTTATGAAAAAAAGATTAGCATTATTATTAAGTTTATTAATGGTATTTTGTTTAGTTGGATGCTCTAAAGTAGGTGGTTCAGCAAACAATGGATCTCCAGAAAGCATCTATACAGCAGCAGCAGAGAAAATGTCAGGGTTAAACGATTTAGATGCAGCAGTAGATATGAAGATTGCAGTAGAACAAGAAGGCATATCTATGAATTTGGGCATGAATATGGATATGAAAGTCCAAAATGCAAATGCAGAAAACATGAAATATTATTGTGATGCAAGCGTGTCTATGTTTGGTATGGATGTGTCTATGAAGATGTTTTACACAGATGGATATTACTATATGGATGCAGCAGGAGAAAAGGTGAAAGCGGCATTAGACTACAAGGAAATGCTTGGAAAAACACAAGGTACTACAGTACAAATGAGTGATTTTTCTGATTATATGAAAGACATCAAAGCTAAAAAAGATGGTAAAAATACAATTATTTCTTTTGCACTTGACGGTGAGAAGATGGATGAGTATATAAAAGAAATGCTAGGAGAATTAGGAAGCATCTTGGAAGGCGATGAATTCAAAGGAATTGAAGGAACTGTTGAAACTACAATTGATAAAGATGGTTACTTCTCAAATGTTAAGCTAGTACTTTCATTTGAAATGGAAGCGGATGAAGAAACAATGAAGATGAGCATGGAGATGGATATGACTTATAACAATCCAGGAAAAGCCGTTAGAGATATTGAACTTCCAGATTTAGATGGATACACAGAAGTTGATGAAGAAGAAATGAACATATTCTAATTTGACCAAATGCATGTAAAATGATAAAATAGAATCAATAAGATCGTGCTGACGATGAGGATACGTTCCAAATCAAAAGACGGAAATAAAGAATTAGAGTGAATGTTGACACCCTTAGTGCGCTTATGTGTACTAAGGGTGTTTTTAAATTAATAGGAAAATGCGCCCTATGAATTTAAAAAGCGCTCCGCTATGGATGCAAACTCTTTAATAATTAAAGTCAGACACATAAAAAGGGGGATTTAACATGGATACAAGAGTAGCGGTAATAGGAATTATTGTAGAAAGTGCAGATTCCATTGAGGATCTGAATCAATTGTTGCATGAATATGGAGCATATATAATTGGACGAATGGGGATTCCATATCGAGAAAGAAAGATTAATATTATAAGTATAGCAATCGATGCACCACAAGATACTATTAGTGCATTGGCAGGAAAAATTGGACGATTAGCAGGTGTCAGTGCAAAGACAGCATATTCAAATGTTTAATTAAGAGGTGACTATGAAAACTATAATCAATCATTTAGCAGAGAATCAAGTCGTATCAAGAGATGATTTACGAAAGTTATTAACGAACATTACGAAAGAAGAACAAGAGTATCTGGCTGAAAAGGCAAGAGAAGTAAGGCATCAAGTGTATGGTCATGATGTGTATACAAGAGGATTAATTGAATTTACGAACTATTGCAAGAATGACTGTTACTATTGTGGAATTCGTAGGTCAAACAAACAAGCTTCCAGATATCGCTTAACGAAAGAAGATATCTTGCTTTGCTGTAAAGAGGGATATGAATTAGGTTTTCGGACGTTTGTATTGCAAGGCGGAGAAGATGGATATAGTACAGATGACTATATCGAAGATCTTGTGCGTTCCATGAAAGAAGAATATCCTGATTGTGCAGTAACGCTGTCAATAGGAGAGCGTAGTTATGAAAGTTATAAGCGACTATATGATGCAGGAGCAGACCGTTACTTGCTACGACATGAGACAGCGAATGAAGAACATTATGGGATTCTTCATCCAAAGGAATTAACATTACAAAACAGAAAACAGTGTCTTATCAACTTAAAGAACATAGGATACCAAGTAGGTTGTGGATTCATGGTTGGTTCGCCGGGGCAGACGGTGGATAACTTGATAGATGATTTGGAGTTTGTTAAAGAGTTAGCACCACATATGGTAGGAATAGGACCATTTATTCCTCATAAGGATACTCCATTCGCAGAAAAGGAGCAAGGAACGTTAGAGATGACGCTTCGCTTACTAAGTATTATTAGGCTTATGAATCCACATGTATTATTGCCAGCAACAACCGCACTAGGAACGATTCACCCAAAAGGGCGAGAACAAGGAATATTAGCTGGAGCAAATGTAGTAATGCCGAATCTATCACCAGTCGAGGTTCGAAAAAAATATATGTTATATGACAATAAAATCTGTACAGGAGATGAGGCGGCAGAATGTCGAGTGTGTCTTCAAAAACGTATGGAGAGTATAGGATATTGTCTGGTAGTAGATAGAGGAGATTATAAATAAAAACTAATGGGCAAGCTATGTATAATCACATTCCTAACCCAGAAGAAAGGACAAAGACTATGTATAATGTAAAATCGCTTAAAGCGGAGGAGTTTATTAATCACGAGGAGATTATGGATACCCTCAAGTATGCAGAGGAAAACAAAGGGAATGCAGAGGTGATCGACGCAATTATTGCGAAAGCAAAGTTGCGAAAAGGATTATCACATCGAGAGGCAGCAGTATTATTAGACTGTGAGATTCCGGAGAAGATACAAGAAATCTATGAGTTGGCAGAACAAGTGAAGAAGGACTTTTATGGAAATCGAATTGTTATGTTTGCGCCATTGTATCTTTCTAACTACTGTGTAAATGGATGTCTATACTGTCCATATCATTTGAAGAATAAACATATTGCAAGAAAGAAATTGACACAGGAAGAGGTAGCGAAAGAAGTAATTGCACTACAAGATATGGGACATAAGCGATTAGCAATTGAAGCTGGTGAAGATCCAGTGAACAATCCAATTGAATATATTCTTGATTGCATTAATACGATATATAGTATTAAACACAAAAACGGTGAGATTCGCCGTGTAAATGTAAATATTGCAGCAACAACAGTTGAGAATTATACGAAACTTAAAGATGCAGGAATCGGAACATATATATTATTCCAAGAGACATATCATAAAGAAAGCTATGAGAAGCTACATCCAACAGGACCAAAGCATAACTATACGTATCATACAGAGGCAATGGATCGTGCAATGGAAGCAGGAATCGATGATGTAGGTATTGGTGTATTGTTTGGTTTAGAACTATACCGATATGAGTTTGCGGGATTATTAATGCATGCAGAGCATCTTGAAGCAGCGCATGGCGTTGGTCCACATACAATTAGTGTACCAAGAGTAAGACGTGCCGATGATATTGATCCAGATGTTTTCGATAACGGTATTACAGACGAAATGTTTGCAAAGATTGTTGCCTGTATTCGTTTGGCTGTTCCGTACACGGGAATGATTATTTCGACAAGAGAAAGCAAAGAGGTACGTGAGAAGGTATTACATCTTGGAGTATCACAAATTAGTGGAGGTTCTCGTACAAGTGTTGGAGGTTATTATGAAGAAGAACCAGAAGAAGATAATTCGGCACAGTTTGATGTGAGTGATAGACGAACATTGGATGAAGTAGTTCACTGGTTAATGGATATTGGATATTTGCCAAGTTTCTGTACTGCTTGCTACCGTGAAGGAAGAACAGGAGACCGTTTTATGAGTTTGTGTAAGAGTGGACAGATTCAAAATTGCTGCCATCCGAATGCATTGATGACATTAAAGGAATACCTAGAAGATTATGCAAGCGAATCTACAAAAGAAATTGGATATGAGCTGATTGCGACGGACTTAGAAAAGATACCGACTGATAAGGTTAAGAAGATTGCAGCAGAATATATCTATGATATCGAGCAAGGAAAGAGAGATTTCCGTTTCTAATAGGGGGACATTCCATGAATAGTAATTTGAATAACACACCAACGGCAAATCGTGTACACATCGCATTTTACGGGAAACGAAATAGTGGAAAATCTTCTATCATCAATGCAATTACGGGACAGATGGTATCTATTGTATCAGATGTGGCAGGAACAACGACAGACCCTGTTTACAAACCAATGGAGATAAGCGGAATTGGCCCTTGCATGATTATTGATACAGCAGGATTTGATGATATTGGAGAACTGGGAGAGATTCGTGTACAGAAGACGCAAGGAGTTGCGGAGAAGACAGACATAGCCGTATTATTGTTTTCAGAAGTAGATATTGAACAGGAATTACAATGGTATGAGAAGCTACGATTAAAGAACACACCAGTTATAACAGTAATAAGCAAAGTCGATGAGAATGCTCATATAGTAGAGTTACAGGAAGCAGTTAGGAAGAATACGAAAACAGAACCTGTTTTAGTTAGTGCAAAAACAAAAGAAGGAATTCCTCTCTTAATAGAATCGCTAATTAAGAATGTTCCAGATGATTTTGAACTAGAAAGCATAACAGGAACATTAGTAGGGGGAGGAGACTGCGTTCTTCTTGTAATGCCACAGGATATTCAAGCACCAAAGGGACGATTGATTTTACCACAAGTTCAAGTACTAAGAGAATTACTGGATAAGAAATGTTTAGTAATGAGCATAACAACAGATAAGTTAGAGGAAGCATTGGCTTGTATGAAAGAACCACCAAAGCTTATTATTACGGATTCTCAAGTGTTTAAAACAGTTTATGAGAAGAAGCCAAAGGAAAGCAAGTTAACTTCGTTTTCTATGTTGTATGCGGCGTACAAAGGCGATATCGATTATTACAAAGAGGGAGCAAAAGCAATTGCCCACTTAACAGAACAATCGAAAGTATTAATCGCAGAATGTTGTACACATGCGCCTTTAAAAGAGGATATCGGGCGTGAAAAGTTACCACGAATGTTACGAAACAAGATAGGGCAAGGCTTAACGATTGATATGGTAAGTGGCATGGATTTTGGAACAAACCTTGAACAGTATGATTTAATTATACAATGTGGAGCATGTATGTTTAATCGCAAGTATGTTACAGCAAGAATTGGGCAAGCTAAAGATAAACAAATACCAATGTCTAATTATGGTGTGGTATTGGCATATTTGAGTGGGATTTTAGATAGTATAAGTGTATAGGCAAGAAAAGCTGTAGCAAAATGTTTCATACTATTTCGCTACAGCTTTTTGGTGAGGTGTGCATTATTCTGAAAAAGGGAAAACAAAGCATTAATTTTCGTATCGTATTCCATTTTTTACAACATATTAAAGGAAGATTGCTTGCGACCCATACAAATATACGGTATAATAGATACTATGAGACAGAGTTATAAGTTAACAAGTCTATAAATTAGCATTACACATAGTATTAATATGGGTGGCAGGTTCTTTATTCAGAACTGCAATATAGTCAGATAACAATAGATTCAAGATTCACAATAAGAAATGATATAAGTTCTGTGAGGAGGGGTTTTATGGATGAAAGGCTATATAGTTTGAATGTGAAAGAAGGAACACTAAAAACTTGCAAGAGATGTAAAAGAGCATTTACGTATTATGGGTATGGGTATCTATATTGCCCAACATGCACAGAGATTGATTCTGAGAACTTTCAAAAAGTTAAGGATTACATTTATGAAAATGGAGTATCTCAGCTTATTGAGGTAGTGGAGCAAACAGGAGTGGATGAAAAAACAATAACAATATATCTGAAAGAAGGAAGACTAGAGATCCCAGAGGGTTCAACGTATTATTTGAGCTGTGAGCATTGTGGAACTAGTATCCGTTCAGGAAGATATTGTCACTCTTGCGCAGCAGCTCTTATTAAGGAGTTTAACACAACCATTACTTACAATGAGATTGGTAGTAAACCAAAGAATGAGAATACAGGAAAGATGAGATTTTTAGATAATATGTAATAGAACAAAGGATAAGATTTTGCTCGTAGAGTAGAAGCGTATCTATTAATAAATAAAGACTTGGAGGAAATTGTATGCAGAATATTAACAAAGAGGAATTTAAGAAAAGTGTTGAAGATTATACGAAGGTATTATTTCGTAAATCGATAAGCGAATCGTCAAAACAACAGTTATTTCAGGCAGTATCCTATTCCGTAAAGGATTTAATAATAGATCAATGGATGGCTACGCATAAGGAATATGAAGAAAAAGATGTGAAGACAGTTTATTATCTATCAATGGAATTCTTAATGGGTAGAGCACTGGGAAATAACATTATTAATATGAGAGCTAATAAAGTTATCAAGGAAGCATTAGATGAACTTGGAATTGATTTGAATGTAATTGAAGATCAAGAGCCAGATGCAGCACTTGGCAATGGTGGTTTGGGACGATTAGCAGCATGTTTCCTGGATTCTTTATCAACTCTTGGATATCCAGCATACGGTTGTGGAATTCGCTACAAGTATGGTATGTTTGAACAAAAAATCGAAGATGGTTTCCAAGTGGAAGTACCAGATAACTGGTTAAAAGACGGAAATCCATTTGAAATGAAGCGAGCAGAATATGCAGTAGAAGTTAAATTCGGTGGTTATGTTCGTGTTAATAAAGATGAAAGCGGAAGAGAGCGTTTCGTACAAGAAAATTACCAATCGGTACTTGCTGTACCATACGATATTCCTGTTGTTGGCTATGGAAACAATGTAGTAAATACATTGCGTATCTGGGATGCAGAAGCGATTGATAACTTTAACTTAGACTCTTTTGATAAAGGTGATTACCAAAAGGCAGTAGAGCAACAAAACCTTGCACGTACAATCTGTGAAGTGCTTTATCCAAATGATAATCACTATGCAGGTAAAGAATTACGATTGAAACAACAATATTTCTTTGTGTCTGCAAGTATTCAAAGAGCAGTAATCAAATACATGGAAACACATGATGATATTCATAAGATTTATGAAAAAGTATGCTTTCAATTAAATGATACGCATCCAACAGTTACTGTTGCAGAATTCATGAGAATTCTTATGGATGACTATTTCCTATCATGGGATGAGGCATGGAGCATTACAACAAAGACTTGTGCCTATACAAATCATACAATCATGTCAGAAGCACTTGAAAAATGGCCACTTGAGCTATTCTCAAGATTGTTACCTCGTATCTATCAAATTGTAGAGGAGATTAATCGCCGATTTATTATAGAGATTCAAGCGAAGTATCCAAACGATTATAAGAAGATTGAGAAGATGGCGATTGTTTATGATGGTCAGGTAAAGATGGCACACCTTGCGATTGCAGCAAGTTTTTCTGTTAATGGTGTAGCAAGACTTCATAGTGAAATTTTGAAAAAACAAGAATTAAAAGATTTCTATCAGATGATGCCAGAGAAGTTCAACAATAAAACAAATGGTATTACACAAAGAAGATTCTTATTACATGGAAATCCTCTTCTTGCTGATTGGGTAACAAGCAAGATTGGAGACGATTGGATTACTGATCTGTCACATCTAAAAGAACTGACAGTATATGCTGATGATTTAAAATGCCAAAAAGAATTTATGCAGATTAAGTATCAAAACAAAATACGACTTGCTGCATATATTAAAGAGCATAACGGTATTGAAGTAGATCCAAGATCGATTTTTGATGTACAGGTTAAGAGATTACATGAGTATAAACGCCAATTACTTAATATCTTGCATGTAATGCATCTGTATAACCAATTAAAGAAAAACCCAGAGATGGATTTCTATCCAAGAACATTTATCTTTGGTGCTAAGGCGTCTGCTGGTTATCGTAGAGCGAAAGCGATTATTAAATTGATTAATAGTGTTGGAGATGTTGTGAATAACGATAAATCCATTCAAAATAAAATTAAGTTAGTATTTATTGAGAATTACCGTGTATCAAATGCAGAGATGATTTTTGCGGCATCAGATGTATCAGAACAGATTTCAACAGCAAGTAAAGAGGCGTCTGGAACTGGTAACATGAAATTCATGTTAAACGGTGCATTGACACTTGGTACAATGGATGGTGCTAACGTAGAAATCGTTGAGGAAGTAGGAGAAGAGAATGCATTTATCTTTGGTCTATCTTCTGACGAAGTAATTAAGTATGAACAAGAGGGCGGATATAATCCAAAAGAAATCTATAATATAGACCAAGATATTCGCAATGTATTAACACAGTTAGTAAATGGATATTTCTCGCCAGAGAATCCAGAATTGTTCCGTGAAATCTACAATTCATTATTAAACAGTAATGGTGGAGAACGAGCAGATCAATACTTTATATTAAAGGATTTCCGTTCTTATGAAGCGGCACAAAAACGAGTTGAGGAAGCGTATAGAGATCAAACTAGATGGGCGAAATCAGCAATGTTGAATGTAGCGAATACAGGAAAATTTACTTCCGATCGTACAATAGAAGAATATGCAAAAGAAATTTGGCATTTAGAAAAAGTAAAAGTAGATATGTAATTAGTTAATGTAAGACTGTCAAGTTGCATGAAGAGATGTGCGATTTGACAGTCTTTTGGACAATTAAGGCGATTGAAAAAGCTTACTTTTGTGAGTTGTAGCACAGAGGAGGAGGGGGTATCAAATGCGCTTAAACAATTTATTAAATCACGATACGGTTGTAATCCAAAGCCATGATAATCCAGATGCAGATAGTTTGGCTTCAGGGTATGCATTGTATTGTTATTTTAAGTCAAGGGGTAAGGATGTTCGATTTATCTACAGTGGGCGTTATAAAATTCAAAAGAGTAATCTGCTTCTTATGATTGAGAAACTAAGTATTCCGATTGAATATGTGGAAACGTTAGAAAATGTTGACCTTTTAATTACCGTAGATTGCCAGTACGGAACAGGGAATGTTACAAGGCATGAAGCAAAGGAAGTTGCAATTATTGACCATCATCAATTAGAAATTAAAGTTGATCGATATGAGAATTGTGATATACGAAGCTACCTAGGTTGTTGCTCTACACTAGTGTGGCAATTGCTACAATATGAAGGTTTCCATGTAAATGAAGATGTAAAAATTGCTACAGCATTGTTTTATGGATTATATACAGATACAGGGCAACTTGCTGAGATTTTCCATCCATTAGACAGAGATATGCGAGATATGCTTCATTATGAGCAGGCAACAATTACAGCATTACGAAATTCGAATATATCCCTTGATGAACTGGAAATAGCAGGATTAGCCTTACTACGATATATTCATAATGAAAAACATCGATTTGCCGTTATTAAAGTGAAGCCTTGTGACCCGAATATATTGGGATTAATAAGCGATTTCTTGTTGCAAGTAGACAGTATTGATACTTGTGTTGTATTTAATGAGGTTCAAGAAGGAGTTAAGATATCTGTACGTAGTTGCATCAAGGAAGTGAAGGCTTGTGAGTTAGCAAGTTATCTAACAGACATTATAGGCTCTGGCGGAGGGCATAATGAGAAGGCTGGCGCATTTATTCAGCGGAAATTGTTTGAAGCACATTTTAATTATATTAATATGGAAGCTTACTTTATAGAACGTATGAATCAATATTATGAAAGCTTCGAAGTGATTGATGCAAGTCAATATGCAATTGATATAACGAAGATGAAACAATACCGAAAGATAAGAGTTCCGATTGGTTATGTTAAGTTAGCAGAACATATTCGAATTGGTACTCCAATAGTAATTCGCACGTTGGAGGGGGATATTGATTTTATTGTGGACAGTAGAATCTATGTAATTCTTGGAATTTATGGAGAAGTACATGTTATAGAGGAGGAGAAGTTTCTGCAGTTATATCAAACTGTTGAGGAAACGATTCATTACTCTGCACAGTATATGCCGGTTGCCAAAAATCTGTATGATGGAACATCGATATCTCTGGAGGGATTTGCGAAAGCATGTACGATGAAGGAAGAGTATGATGTCTATGCAAAGCCAATCGAGATAACAACAAAACTATTCACGAGATGGGAACCAGATAATTATATGTATGGGGACATCGGAGATTATATAGTAACTAGTAAACAAGATATAACCGATTTATTTATTATAGATAAGGAAATCTTTCAATTGTCTTATGTAGAGATTGAATCAGAAGACGAAGTGAAAGAGTGATATATAGGGGAGTGCGCATGAGTAAGATATTAATTGTAGAAGATGATAGTGATATAGCTGGAATGGTAAAGGAGCTATTAACATCTCATCAATATGAGGCAGATAACGCATATTCTGGAACAGAAGCACTGTTTTGGTTAGAGAAAGAAGCATATGATTTAGTACTTCTTGATTTAATGCTTCCAGGTTTAAGTGGGGAAGAAGTATTACAAACAATTCGAAAAAAGAGTGACATACCAGTAATAACAGTATCAGCAAAGGATGATAAAGATACAAGATTAGCATTATTAAAAGATGGAGCAGATGATTATATAACAAAACCATTTGATACAGACGAATTACTTGTGAGGATTGAAGTGGTTTTACGTCGTAAAGGTGGTATCGTTCAGGCAAAGGAAGACAGCGTAATAACATTTAAAGATATACAGATGAATGATACAGAACTTACGTGTACAGTAGGCGGGACGATGGTTCCATTGACAAAGTTTGAGTACAACTTGCTCCATCTGTTAATGAGTAGTCCGAAGAAGGTATTTACGAAGAATAACATATATGAATCCGTTTGGGAAGAGGAGTTTATGGGGGAAGAGAATGCCGTAAATGTACATATTTGCAACATTCGTTCTAAGTTAGCCAAGGGAAATCCTGAGGGGAAATATATTCAAACAGTATGGGGGATTGGCTTTAAAATGCAAACAGAAGAGTAATGCAAGGAAAACAACCTACACATTAAGATGTTTAAAAATTATCTTAATACTTTCTTTATATTTGAGAAATAGTTACTAAAGAAAGGTGGTAGATAATCAAAACATCGACAGAGAGATACTACAAATCAGAGAGAGTGTAGGAG
>NZ_JAVBNS010000028.1:0-15771 GCF_031551385.1 Anaerosporobacter sp. | reverse complement strand
AGAGCAATTAAAGATAAATTTGATGTATAAAGAATGCAAATACTCAACAGAAGAAATGGAATATTTGTTACTTCATTTAAAAACATTGGTTGAAGAGATTGTTAAAAATCCTCAACGTGAAGTTGCTGAATTTCAAATGGTTTGTAAGGCAGAGCAGGAAGTAATCATGGAACAGTTTAATAAACCTATTTCGGTTTTTAAAGACGATAACATTGTAATAAGATTTGAAAAAATAGTAGAGATGTTTCCGAATCAGATCGTAGTGGAATGTGGTGAACAGAAATTAACATATAGACAGCTTAATAGCAGAGCAAATTATGTAGCACAAAAACTTTTAAATGAAGAAGCAAAGCAAAGTGAAGTTATTGGTATAGCAATGGAAAGATCATGTGAAATGCTAGTTGCGATAATAGGAGTTTTAAAAGCAGGAGGTGCATATTTACCGATTGATCCAAAACAGCCTGAGGAGCGCATCAAGTTTATGTTGGAGGACTCAGGGGCAAGAATTGTGATAGTTAGTGAGAAGATATACAACACACAAGAAATCATGGAAATGTATAAGATAATTAATATTGGTGAAGAAAGTGAAGAATTAAGTGAAACTGTTTCTACTGAAATACCAACAGATAGCTTAGCCTATATTATCTATACAAGTGGAACTACAGGGAATCCTAAAGGAGTACAAATTGAACACAGAAATGTTATTAATCTTGTGGAATGGTTCTGTGATGAGATGCATCTAGGGAAAGATGTAGTTGTCATGCAAAGTTTCGCATTTATATTTGATGGTTCTGTGTGGGAGATTTTTCCGACTATCTTATCTGGAAGTACATTAAGAATTGCTACGGATGAAGACAAAATGAGCCCTGAAAAGATGCTTTCATTAATGGATAATGCAGTTTTAGCTATTATACCTTCCTTGTACAGAGAACTACTTAATTATGCCAAGAAAAATGGAAAGTTAGCACAACTGCATTCTCTTGAAGCGTTGTTATTAGGAGCAGAGGCATTACCAGAAGATTTAGTAGACGAGTTCTATAATTCATGCAATGAATGTGGAAAAATGCCAAGGCTAATAAATGCATATGGACCGACGGAAGCGACAGTTTGTTGTTCATACTATGAGTTCAAAAAAGATGAGCAACATATTCCTTATGTTGGTCAAGCTATTCCTAACACGCATATCTATATTGTAAATGGACAACAAATGGCTGGCGTAGGCATGACAGGTGAGGTTTGTGTAAGTGGAAATGGAGTTGCACGTGGATATTTAAACAGAGAAGAACTTACACAGGAGAAATTTGTATACCTACCATTTGTACCTGAAGGAAAAGTGTATAGAACTGGTGATTTAGGAAGATGGACACATGAGGGGAATATTGAATTGCTAGGTCGTATAGGAGAGCAGGTCAAGATACGAGGATTTAGAATCGAACTTGAGGAAATCGCTCAGACAATCAGAAAATATCAAGGAGTCGAAGAGGCTGCGGTTATTTATGATCGAGAAGATACAGGAAAATTAATTGCATATTATGTAAGCAAGCAAACAGTGGACACGATAGAATTAAAAAATATGTTGAACAATTATTTAGTAGCTTATATGATTCCAGACGAAATTATACGTATTGAAGCAATCCCAAGAACGCTAAATGGTAAGATTGACAAAAAACAATTACCGAAAGCAATGAATTTAATTAAAGATGTTGAGATGCCAAAAACAATGGAAGAAAATGCGGTTTATAAATCATTTCAAGAGGCATTAGGATTAGAGAAGTTTAGTATAAACGATAATTTCTTTTTGATTGGTGGAAACTCATTAAAGGCAATAAGTGTTATGACAAGCCTGAAAAGAATGGGATATGAAGTTACTGTTAGAGAGATTTTAAAGTATCGGACAGTAAAAACATTGTCTCATTATATGAAAGATAGTCAATCAAAAGCGGAAGTGTCTACAGAATCAACATTGGAAGTGGTTGACAAGGGAGTGAAAAATAATGTTGCTCAGAGAGAGGTACGGTACAAAGCAACAGAATTGCAAAAATTTTATCTAAATGTTGGTGATTTCATAAAAGAATCTGTTCAGTTGAAGATGAAAACGTTAGAGGAAGTAGAAAGTTTACTTAATAGAATTGTAGAATCTCAGAGTATATTACGAAGTGAGGTTATAAAAGCTAACGAGTGGGAAATCACGGAGATGGTATATGATAGAAAAATTCAATTTCCTATTGTTAAAACAAACAAAAGTAGTATAGATAAAGTGATTTTGCAATGTACAGAAAAGTATCAAAGTCAATTATGTGAAACTAGATTTCCACTTACAATGATTTATATACTTGAAGTTGAGGAAAGTGAATATTTAATTTTACTTCTAGCACATCACAGTATTTGGGATAAATCAAGTTCTTTAATTTGGCATGAGATTTTTGAGGAGACTGAGATTAATAAAGATTTCCAAAAAGTTGAGACGTATTCAAATTATATTGAGGGAGTACGTGCAGCATCAGATAGAGAAAAGGAAACGGATATAGTAGAGCATAGATTTGTTTTAAAAGAGGATTCAAATTTAATTAGTTCTCATTGTGCTTGTATAGAACTATCAGATAAAAAAATGCAAGAATTTGATAACGATCCGTGGAGAAGTGTAGAAACCATTGTTTGGACGATAGGTAGAAGTAATCATTTATTTGTCAATGACAGATTACCTGTTGTACTTATACAGGATGATAGAAGTTACTTAGAGCAAGAGTCTGTAATGATGTTGGGAGAATGTTTGGATTTTATACCGATAGAGTTAAAAGGAAATCAATCTGGAGAATTATATCATGCTATGGAACAACAACAGCAGTTTAAGACATTACATAAAATAAATTATATAGTGGAAACAAGATTAACTGCAAAAGATATTCGGAGAGTATTTGATAAAACATTAATTCTTAATTTTCAGGGACAGTATGAAATGGATGAAGAAACAGCAGATACGTGGTTATCACAGGCTAATGACTTCATTACGACTACTGAAATATATATTGGAAGATGCAAAAATAAGTTATTGATTTCTTATCCTATCTTCGAAGGGTGTGAATCCAATTTGGAAACACTATTACTGGAAACGTGTAAGTAATATATGAACTAGATAAAAGAGGTAGCGTGTAAAGCGGCTGCCTCAAAAGGAGGAAAAATGAATACATATAGTTATGGAGAAAGCAAAGAAAATACATTTACAAATATTCTTGAAATCTTTAATCGTGTGGTGGTAAAACAACAAGATTCTATCGCAGTAAAATATAAAAATGAGAAATTGACATATGGGGAACTTGACTTAAAAGCGGAAGCGGTAGCAAATTTAATTCGAAAATACTGTATAGAAAGAAATCCTGTGATTGGTGTTATGATTGAGCGCTCACCAGAGTCCCTTGTGACAATACTAGGAATTCTTAAAGCTGGTGGTACTTTTTTACCATTAGATGAAAAGCAACCTCAAGATAGAATTGACTATATATTGAAAGACAGTAATACAGAATTAGTAATCAAAAGCTTTGGAGAGAGCAAGATATGTTGCTTTAACGAGAGTGATGGTATTCTGAAAATTAACTTTGAATTGCTAAAACCAGTAGAAAAGGAAAGCAACAGTATTAAAGCTGAAGATATAGCTTATATCATATATACATCAGGAACTACTGGGAATCCTAAAGGTGTAAAAATCACGCATTATAGCCTTCTTAACTTTGCTATATGGTTAGCAGAATATGGTGACATGTCAGAAAAAACAAAGATGTTGCATATGTTTTCTATCATTTTTGATGCATCAATAATTGAAACATTTCCATGTTTGATAGCTGGAGGAACGATAAGAATATTAACAGATAAAGAGAAAACGGATCCACAGCTAGTTATTGATGAATTAGTGGAGGCACAGTCTTTGATGATTCCTTCATTTTTTAGAGCGATATTTGACTACGCAAAGGCTACGGATAGAGTGGAAGTTTTAAAGAAGTTTGACAGATTGTATCTAGGGGCAGAAGCATTGCCAAGAGATCTTATGAAAACAATTAAGACATGTATTCCTGAAAAAGTAAAAGATATTTCTAATTTATATGGTCCTACAGAATGTACAGTTGCTGCAACCGCATATAGGTTTTCAGATGAATCGGATTTAGATAATATCACGATTGGAAAACCGATAAGAAATACAGAAATACATATCATACAGGCAGAGGTAGAATGCAATGTAGGGGAGACTGGAGAGATTTATATTGGTGGAGCAGGTGTTGCAGCGGGATATGTTAACAATGAATCCTTAACAACGGAAAGATTTATCTATATGCCTCAAATTTCTTCTTCACGACTATATAAAACAGGAGATATAGGGTATTGGCTAGAAGATGGTAATATTAAATTTATTGGTCGAAATGATCAGCAAGTTAAAATTAATGGATACCGTATAGAGCTAGAAGAAATTGAGCAGGGAATCAGAAAAATAGATGATATTAAAGATGCATTGGTGATTTACAATGAAGATGAAAATGGGATATTGTTTGCTGGGTTTTATATAAGTGATTCTGAGTTAGATGCAGAAGGGATAAAGAAAAAAGTACAAAAATATATACCTCAATATATGATTCCTAAAAGTATATATAAGATAGAACATTTCCCATTGACTGTTGGAGGGAAAATAGATCGACAAAAGTTAATAGAGATATATGGGAAGAATGAGAAGAAAGATTCAGATGAATCTGAAATATCTGCATTTGAAAGTGTATTAAATGTGGAGGGAATAAGTAGTGAGGATGACTTCTTTGAACTTGGTGGAGATTCTATTAAAGCGATACAAATTGTATCTAAACTAAGACAAATTGGATATGAATTAAAAGTTCGTGATATATTGGAAGGAAGAAAGATTGGTAAAATACTTGGTAAGATTAAGGATAAGGACAAAAATATCGAATATTGCCAAGAAGAAATAAATGGCGAATTTTCATTAAGTCCTATTCAAAAAGTATTTTTCAATATAATGAGAATTAATAACCCTAATTACTTTAATCAATCGTATATGTTGGAATCAGAAAATGAAATAGATGTAGAGGCAGTTAAATACGGATTAGATAGAATTATATTGCATCATGATCTGCTGCGTTCTGTGTATAAGGAGAAACATCAGGAAATTATGCCTTTTAGTGAAGGTACTCAGTATGGTATTTATACTTATAATTTTGCTGATGGTGACAAGGAAGCCATTATACTCAACGGTACAGAGGAGATTGAGAAAAGTATTGATATCAGTACAGGTCCATTACTTAAAGTGGGAATATTTAAAGGTCAAAAAAGTAGCTACCTGTTTTTCTGTATACATCATTTATCTGTAGATGGAATTTCATGGAGAATTTTAATTGAAGATTTTCTTAATGCTTATAATGGCTTTTTGAAGAAAAAAGAAACGGTTCTTCCAGCAAAATCAATATCGTTTAAAGAATGGTCTGAAAAATTGTGGAACTATGCAAAGAGTGATATGTTGTTGTCAGAAGTGCCATATTGGAAAGAGATAAATTCAAAAATAGAGTATGGTAAATTTTCGAAAGAAAATCTGAGCAATAATTTTACTTTAGATATGTTAGAAGGGAATATGGATTCTATAAACACTCAAAATATGTTATATGATATATCGGAAGCATATAATACAGAAATTAATGATATTTTATTGACTGCATTAGCACGTGCCGTATCAAAGAAAAGTAATAATTCAACTGTTGCAATAAATCTTGAAGGACATGGAAGAGAGCCAATTCATCAGGATGCATACACAGATAGAACAGTAGGCTGGTTTACTACAGAATATCCTGTTGTTTTTGAAAACTTAAATCAAGAAATAGAATCGGATTTGATTAATGTAAAAGAAACAATACGTTCAATTCCTAATAGAGGAATGGGATATATTATATTACAAAATGCATATCCAAATATGTTTTCTAATATTGATCCAGATATTACATTTAATTATCTTGGTGAATTTGGGCAGGAAGGAAACTATGGATTTGTAATTAGCGAAGCGAAACATGCTAAGGATAAGGACAAAATAAATGCTTTTCGTACTCCAATTACAATTAACTCAATGATAATAAATAAGAAATATCACATGGAAGTAACATATGAAAAGAATATCTTCAATATAGAATATGTGTCAGAATTAATATCTATTTTTATCAATGAATTGATTAATGTTATTGCGATTTGTAAAAATGCTTTAGATACGACGAAAACACCTTCAGATTATGGAGAAAAAGTTTGGACATATAAAGAACTTGAGCAAGTTAAGAAGAAGTATTTAAAAAGTGGAAAGACATTGGAGGCACTTAATCATCTTACACCAATGCAAGAAAGTATGCTTTATTTTAAAATGTCTAATCCAGATTCAAGTGAATACGTCGTTCAATTAGAATTGTCATTAAATAAAAGCGTAGAGATTGACAGTTTGTACCAAGCAATAAATATATTGGCAAGTAGGCATAGTGCACTTCGATCCAATATTGTTTTCAATGGTGTCAGTGAGCCAAGACAGGCAGTATGGGATAAGATGGAGTATTCCGAAAATGTTTATGACTTTTCAACAGAGCAAAACTCACATGAGAATACTAAAAAAATTAAGAAACAGGAAGTTCATAAAAAATATGATTTTGAAAATGGCCAACTGTTTGGTGCTGTTGTTTGTAAAGAAAAAGATACAAATCAGTTGCTACTCACATTCCATCATATAATCTTAGATGGTTGGAGCAGTATGTTACTAATAACGGAGCTGTTTGAGATTTATAGCAAAATTATAAATAAAGAAATGATACTAGAAAATGTAAGCGATAATATACAAGGGGAATATGGCAAGTATATAGTTCAGTGCCCAAAAGCAGGAGCAAAAGAATTCTGGAGCAATCTTTTAGAAGATTATTCTGAACAATGTATGATTACTCCTATGGGAGCACCAGATGGTTGTAGTAGAGAATTGGTAGGAAGGGTAGAAACCGAATTAGGGGTTGAATTAAACAAGCAGATTCAGGAGTTTGTTCATAACCACAAATTGACTCTTAATACCGTTATGGAGACTGTATGGGGAATCATTCTTAGTGCTTATACAAGAAAAGATGACGTAGTTTTCGGTAAAGTAGTATCTGGAAGAAATGTAGATATTGATGGTATTGGAAATTCACTGGGAATGTATATTAATACTGTTCCGGTGAGAATGCATTTGACTAAAGGAAAGACAGTTCTAGAAATTTTAAGAACGGTACAAGAGCAGTCAGTGGCAATTAATGATTTCGATTTTTATTCGCTAGAGGAGATTCAACAACTGACTCCTCTTAAAAATGAATTGCTGGGTTCAGCAATATCGTTTGAAAATTATCAAGAATCATCATCAGAGCAACTATATGAAGTAAAGCAAGTTAGAGAAATGTCATCGTTTCCGATATCATTTGGTGCACAAAATGGAAATGGATTGAAATTAAGCTTTTTGTATGATGCCTCTCAATATGGTAAAGATGAAATCAATCTATTATCAAAGAGAATTGTTGCGGTTTTGGAGCAGATACTAACAAGACCAGAGGATAATTTAGAGCAGCTTACATTCATTACTCAAGAGGAAGAAGGAAGAATAGAAAAGTTCAATAAGACTGAGAGCGCCTATCCTCTTCAAAGTAATATTGCAGAATTGTTTGCGGCACAAGTAAGAAAAACACCTAATAATATTGCAATAGAATTTGGTAATGAAAGAATGACATATGAGCAATTAAAACATAAAGCAGATATAGTAGCATATGAAATAGAAAAAGCAGGTGTAGATATAAATGATATTGTTCCGATTGTAGTTAAGCCTGGTATAGAGATGGCTATTGGAATCTTTGGCGTTCTACTTGCTGGAGCAGCGTATTTGCCAATAGATCCGAAACTACCGAAGGAACGAATCAAGTTTATGATGGAGCAGGCAAAGACAAAAATTATTCTGACTACACATGATGTATCTTTGGATAACGTATATGACACATTATTCTTAGAAGATATTGATAGTAATAGAACTGTTGAATATCATCGTGAGTTTACAGCTGCTGAGAAGGCTTATGTTATTTTTACATCAGGAACGACTGGAACACCAAAAGGCGTAATGGTAACACATAAAAATTTAATTAATCATACAATGTGGCAGATTGAAAGTAGCCATTATAATGAAGACTCAACTATGGTTCAGACAATTGCATTTACATTTGATGGACATGCATCGGAAGTATTTCCCGTATTGCTATCAGGAGGTAAATTATTAATTGCAGACGAGATGCAACGAAAAGACCCTAAAGAGTTATTGAGATTAATACCGAATAATAGAATAACGTTTATTCCATCACTTTTACGTGAGGTTATTCGCTATGCAGAAGAATCTGGGAAGAAGCAAGAACTAAGAAAATTTGAAAAAATGTACGTAGCTGCAGAACCTATTTCAAAAACAGAGCTTATAAATATGTTAGGAGATGCACAAGAAAATAAAATGCAAGATATATATCATTTCTATGGTCCAACAGAGGCAGCAATAACTACTGTAGCACTAAATGCCGCTGATTATAAGGGTAAAGGGATTATTCCAATTGGACATCCAATAGCAAATACAAAGATTTATATTTTGGATGAAAATCGCAATATGTGTGGTATTGGAATGCCTGGAGAGCTATGTATTGCAGGAGAATCAGTATCTGTAGGCTACCTAAACAATACAGAATTGACAGAACAAAAATTCATTCATGTTGGTGAAGATTTAGTTTATTGCACAGGAGATATCGCTTATTGGGATTTCGATGGCCTTTTGCATTTTATGGGACGTAGAGATGAACAAATCAAACTTCGAGGATTTAGAATAGAAGTACAAGAAATTGTAAGAACACTTTTAAATAGCGAAGGTATTGTTGATGCGACTGTTTTTATACGCAAAGTAAATAATGAAGATGCTATCTGTGCATATGTAATATTAAAAAGAGAAAGTACTATTGAACAAATAAAGAAACAATTGGAAGATTTTCTACCAGAGTATATGTTGCCACAATACTATGTTCAGCTAGAATCATTACCAAGAAATATAAACGGTAAAGTAGATAAAACAAAGTTGCCGACACCAACAAGTGTGTATACTACGAATGTGATGCCAGAATCTGATATAGAGATAAGGGTAGCAAAACTGTTTGAAAAGATTTTGGGTATTGAAAAAATTGGAGTAGATGACTCTTTCTATTCACTTGGAGGTCATTCATTGAAGATGACACGACTATCAAGTGAGATTGAAAAAGAATTTGGAAAACGTTTATCTCTAAAGTTGCTAATGGAAGGGAAAACGGTAAGAAGAATTAGTTTATTACTTGAGAAAGAGAAAAAAGAAGGCATTTGTGTAAAGAATATGATGATGTCTGCAAGCCCCGTAAAATAGTAGGAAAATGAGAGGTTGGTATATGACAAGATACTTGAGAAAAAACAAAATTTTGCTTGTTTCAATATTTTTGTTAGGTTTGCTAGTTGCATTTGGTACAGTGTATTTAGCTATAATATTACAAAACGTTGTAGATGTAGCTACTGAAAAAGATGTGAACAAATTTACAGAAGCATTGATTAGGGCAGGTATATATTTGGCAGTGTTAGGAATTGGGAAATATATCTATAATATTTGTGAGAAGAAGATAATTAAGCGAATAACATATAGTCTGCGTTCTGATATCTTTGGAAGTATTATTCATCAAGAATTAGAAGAATATGATGAGAAGATAGCAGGTGAACATATTTCCGCATTGACAAATGATATAAAAATAATTGAGGAAAATTTCATTCTTCCATTTTTTAAAATCATGGAAAACATTGTGTTGTTTGTATTTGCAATTATATTAATAATACAAATTAGCCCAGAAGTATTAATTGCATTAACAGCGTGTATGTTTATTATGGCAGGTGTTTCCAGTTTGTTTGGTAAATCATTGCAATATAGGCAAGGAGTATTTTCAAAAGAAATGGGTGCGTATACTGTTAGTGTAAAGGATCTTCTTGGTGGATATGAAGTATTTAAATACTACAATGAAACAGAAAATGCGAATTTAGAGCATAATCTGTATAATAAAGAGCTGACAAAAGTTAAATACCGTTTGGATTTTAATATGGGCATTAATCAAGCGACATCTGATTTGCTGGGAATACTTACAATGTTTTTAGTGGTTGTAATAGGGGCATACAAAGTGATTAGTGGGGAAGTATTAGTTGGTACATTAGTTGCATTAGTACAACTAAGTAATTCGTTTGTAAATCCTATAATGGAGATTACTTCGAATTTGCCTAGACTTCAAAGTGTTAAGCCTATTATAGAAAAGATAAAGGAAAGAAATGTAAATTCACATGAATGTCAAAAACGTAATATTGATATGTTTGAAGATAAGATAGAATATAAAGATGTTGATTTTTCATATGATAGTAAAAAATATGTACTAAAAAATATCAATTTAAATATTGAAAAAAATAAAAAATATCTTATCTTAGGAAAGAGCGGAAGTGGAAAATCAACCTTGCTTGGACTTTTGTTAGGAAAATGTAAACCATATAGTGGATTGATTACATGTGACGGACAAAATATTAATGAGAGTAATATCCTGGATCTATGTGCGGTTATACAGCAAAATGTCTACATATTTAATCGTTCAATAAAAGAAAATATTAAATTGTATCAGAATTACTCTGATCAGGATATACAGCAGGCACTTATACAGTGTGGATTTACTAATATTGATACAGAAAAAAACAGCTTGGATTTATCTGGTGGACAGAAGCAGAGAATATCTGTGGCCAGAGCACTTGTTCGGAAAAAACCGATTCTTATTATAGATGAAGGAACATCTGCCGTTGATATGGCAACTAGTAATGAGATTGAAAAAAATTTATTAGAAAATGATAATATTACTATGATAACGATTAGTCATAAAATGAATCCAAGTCTATTGAAGGAGTATGATAAAATTATATACTTGGAAGAAGGAAGGGTATGGGAGCAAGGTTCATATGAAGAATTAATGGAAAAGAGGGGAGAGGTGTTTCGATTACTTCAGGAACAACGTGAATAGTTAGTTAATAGCATATGGAATAATAAAAAAGAAATGACAAAGCACGAATAAGGTTTTGTCATTTCCTTTTTTTATTCATATTTACAATGGTATCTGAGAATCTGTGTTTATCAAAGCTAATATAGATGAGAATTGCTTTTGACATTGTGGATTCATTTCCTCTAATGTTATCTTTCCAGCAGGGGTAATTGTATAATATTTTCGTAATCGTCCACCTACAATTTGAATTGAATATATTAACTCTTGTTGCTCGGTTAATTGCTTTAAAGCTGTGTATATGGAACTTTCATTTAATGGATAAACATCTCTCAAAAAAGTTGTAATCTCATATCCATATGAACTTTTTTGAGAGAGCAGATTCAGAATCAAAAGCTTTACTAGTGGAGCTGTAAATTTTAATAATGTGCTCATTTTACAATGATAGTACCGCTATCACTGGAGATAGATAACGTATTGCTTCCTGCGCCTATTGCTCCCTTCTTACATGATGGAGTGTCAATTTCATAGTTACTATCAGACAATCTTGTAGTAATATCGTCAGAATTGGTTGCAATATTAAAACTTAAATTTGATGGTGTTGTTGCATATGAAATTGATATATCACCAGAAGAATTAGAAATAGAGGTTTGTTTATTCTCGTTGAAATCGATAATCTTAATTTCACCAGAGCCACTTTCCGCATTTATAATAGAAGAAGTAGTATTATTTAATGTAATATATCCAGATGATGACTCAATTTTTAGGTCATTAATATCACAGTTTTTTAAAGTTAAATCGCCTGAAGTAGACGTAAGATTTGAATCAGTTGCTGAGATATTCTTTAATGTTAGGTAACCAGATTTATTATTAACATCTAGCGATGATAATGACAATGAATCCATAGAGAGATCACCACTACCATTGTTAAGTGTTAATGTATTGCCATATTCAGTAGGAATATAAATGATAATCTCACCTTCTTTACCAAAAGAAAAATTATCAAAAAAGCTTTTCTTTGTTTTCTTTTGTGAAATTAATAAATGAGTATCTTGAAGTTCTACTGTGTTATTATTGTTAGCAGCATATTTTACATGAATTTTATTATCTGTTGATGCTCGAAATATTAATTGATATGAGTCTGCGGTTACATCAATATCTGTAACAGAGCCAATTGAAAAATCTTTCGTTTGATTTTGATTAGTGGAACAGCCTATCAGCGAAAAAAATGATAAACAAATAAGTACCCAAATCCCTTTTAGTTTCATAATGTGTGGCCTCCTTTACCCAATGTCCCTAGTTTCAATATTTTGAGTGGTTAAATATGCAAAAAGGAAAGAAATTATAGTTAATATAGTAGGTAGTAATATATTATCTGCTAGTTCTACACCTCCTAAGTTACCTTGCATAAGAATTATTAATAAAAAAGAAGTGACTAAGGCTGCTTTTGATGATTTAAGAAGCAAACCAACAAACAAAGCAATTAAACTGATACTGACAGTCATTACAGATTTTATAAGTAATAAGATGTAAAAGCTAATTGAAAGTATATCATAATCAATGATAAAGGCTGGTGTCATAAATTGTCCACAGATTGCAATCATTCCGAATATTGCTAATTTTGTTAGACTTAATGCTACAAAACTAAAAAGCCAAACACCAGCCATTTGTGAAACAAGTATTTGTCTTCTTTTGATTGGATAAGAAAACATTAGATTCATGGTGTTATTTTTATATGATGAGATAGTAAATGATGCATGCATTGCAGCAGCAAAAATCATATATGCGATACTCGTAATTAATTCTACATTTACTGTGACGCCATTAGCATCTGAAGCAGCATCAGGGATACCAGTTTCAGGATCATTTGCGATACCTAAAAAAACAAATGCAAAAAAGAAGATGGCAAGGAGTACAGATAGAATAAGTGCATTACGTATATATTTTGAAATATTATTTTTTTTATATTCAAGTTTAATTAATTTTAACATTTTGATACCTCCGTGTTTATTTAAAATTATTAAGTAGTCTCCTCGGTTAATTTTAAGAAGTAATCTTCCAAAGAATCGGATTTACGTCCTAGAGCTTCAATAGAAACTGAATTAGCCGAAAGAGTTTTTGAAATATCCTGTGGTGAAATAGAATTTTCATAAATGCGAATCACATTTCCTTCAAGGACTTTGAAATTGTTAAGTTTCATTTTTTCTGAAAGAACATATGCTGCTTTATTCGAATTATCAACAACTAATTCAATATAAGCAAGATTCATATCAGAAATATCCTCCATAGAAATTTCTTTTATCAATTTGCCATGATTTAGTACTCCTATTGTGTCGGCAATATTTTCGATTTCTGACAAAATATGGCTTGAAATCATTATTGTAATACCGTATTCTTGACAAAGCATTTTAAGCAAATCACGAATTTGCTTCATACCAGCTGGATCAAGACCATTTGTTGGTTCATCTAGGATTAGAAGTTCAGGTTTGCTAAGGATTGCTCGGGCTATTCCTAAACGTTGTCTCATACCAAGAGAGTAATTTTGCACAGGTACATCGGCTGCATCTGATAATTCAAGTAAATTTAATATGTTCTTTACACCGTCAGAGATGTAATAACCCAGATATTCGCAATGAAGTTGCAGATTTTCGGCACCAGTTAGATGATTAAAGAAGACTGGAAACTCGATGATACTTCCTATTCGTTTTAATAAGGGATAAGAAGTTGGAGTAAGTGTAGTATTGAATATTTCAATATCTCCAGAAGAAGGCTTCCAAAGATTGGTGATCATTCTCATGATAGTTGTCTTTCCGGCACCATTCGGACCAAGAAAACCGTAGATTTCCCCTTTTTTAATGTGAATATTAACGTTAGATACAAGCTCTTTGTCACCTATTTTTTTTGTGAGTAAATTTGTTTTTAATACATATTGCATTATAAGCACACTCCTTTCATGTCATCTATATTATCAGAATAGTTTTTCAAAACTATTGACGAATTCTTAAGAAATCCTTTCGAAATAAATTAATAAGTTAAAAGCTTGAGTTTTAGCGTAAAAGTGGTGAATTCATATGGTATACTTTTGAGGGTAAGAGTGCCATTTTGCTTTTCCGCAAGATTTTTTGCAATAGCAAGACCTAGTCCATTTCCACCGAGATTTGGGTTGCGTGAATCATCAAGAGTATATAGACGGTCAAATACATTATTTATATATTGTTTTTCTATACCTTTACCTTTATCTATGACGTTTACATAGGCATATTCAGAGTCGGTATCTAGAGAAATTTCTATATATTTTCCTTCAAAGCCATATCTAATGGAATTTGATATTAAATTAGTTAGAATGCGAGAAATAGCATCTTCGTTTCCACTAACAACAATGTTCGTTTCTGGAATATGAAGATTTACTTCTATATCTTTTTGAAGTAATATCTGGTAGAAATCAATAGCAACCTTTCGACATAATTCAGAGAGATTTATTCGTGTAATATCTAATTTCATATCACCAGATTCGATTTTGGAAAGCGTAAAGAATTTATTAGTGAGATTAATTACATCTTGGGTTTTTTGTTTTATCTTTTCAATCATACCCATATCGGGAGTTTCAGAAAGTAATAACATATCGGAATATCCTAAAATAACAGTTAGTGGCGTTTTTATATAATGAGAAATATTTGAAAGCATTCGTTTGGACGATAATTCAGAGCGTCTATAATCAGCTTTGACTTTTTGGCGTTCATCAAGAATAAGATTTATTGCGGTAAGTAAATTGGAAATATGTTCATTGTCTGAAAAAAACATCATTTTCTCATCTGTATCATGAAGCACAACATGATCAATTGTTTTAGAAATATGATCAAGCGTATTTTGAACTTTATTTCTTTGTAATAGTAAGTAGGTGATTATTAGTGTTAATATACCAATTACTATTAGAAGTAGAATTACTAAGTTTGTATTCATAAAAATAACCATGCCTTTCTCATCGCAGAAATTTGAGCATTTCTAAGAAAAATTTCCGAGTTTATAACCTATTCCCCATACAGTAAGAATATATTGAGGTGATTTTGGATCATCTTCAATTTTGGTTCGTATACGGCTGATATGAACATTAACAGCATTCTCATCAGCAATGAAATCATCATTCCATATGGAAGAGTAGATTTGTGCCTTGGTATATACCTTTTTTGGATTTTCCACTAATAATTTAAGAATTTGAAATTCCTTGTTAGTTAATTCGATTTTTTTGTTTTTCTTAAAAACAGTATAGTCATCAGTGTTAATTGTAATGTCATTTACAGACAAAATGTCAGCTTTAGAGTGGGAATCGTTTTTTGTATAAGTAGTAGTACGTCTTAATTGGGCTTTAATTCGAGCTAATACTTCTGTTATAGAGAAAGGTTTAGTTATATAGTCATCTGCACCTAGTCCCAATCCGATTGTTTTATCAGAATCACTGTCTTTTGCTGATATTATGATTATTGGGATAACGCTGCTGTTACGTATAGATTTCATTACTGAAATACCATCTATTTTAGGAATCATTAAGTCTAACAGTATTAAATCGTATTGGTTTTCATGAAAAGATTTCAATGCACTTTCACCGTCAAAGACAGATGTTACTTGATAGCCTTCACTTTCTAAAAATCCCTTTAGCAAACTGTTAATTTCAAGGTCATCT
>NZ_JAVBNS010000237.1:0-21819 GCF_031551385.1 Anaerosporobacter sp. | reverse complement strand
AGAACAAGGAAGCTTATCAATTAATTCAGAAAATATTTTTCCAATTATTAAGAAATGGTTGTATTCAGACCATGATATCTTCTATAGAGAGCTAATATCAAATGGTTGTGATGCAATTACAAAATTAAAGAAACTTTCTATCATGGGTGAATATCAACAGGTAGATGGAGAAAAATATAAACTTGATGTAATTGTTAGTCCAGAAGATAAAACAATTAAAATTATTGATAATGGTATTGGTATGACTGTAGATGAAGTAAAGCAATATATTAATCAAATTGCTTTCTCTGGTGCAGAAGCATTCTTAGCACAATACAAAGATAAAACAAATGAAGAACAAATCATCGGACATTTTGGTTTAGGTTTCTATTCTGCTTTCATGGTAGCTGACCGTGTTACGATTGATACATTATCATATAAAGCTGGTTCAACAAGCGTTCACTGGGAATCAGAAGGTGGTACAGAATTTGAGATGTCAGAAGGCGACAAAGAGACAAGAGGTACAGAAATTACTCTTTACTTAAATGAAGACAGCTATGAATTCTCAAATGAATATCGTGCAAAAGAAGTAATTCAAAAATACTGTTCGTTTATGCCAGTAGAAATCTATTTTACAAACGCAGATGCTCCTGTGGAAGAGAAAAAGGAAGAAGAAATCATTGATGCGGAAGTAGATGAAGATGGAAATGCAGTAGTAGACGCAGACGATGCAGATGCTACAGAAGAAAAAGAGGAAGCAGAAGACAAAGGACCAAAACCTCTTAACAATCCAACTCCATTATGGACAAAACACCCAAATGATTGTACAGAAGAAGAATACAAAGAATTCTACCGTAACGTATTCCATGACTTCAAAGAGCCATTGTTCTGGATTCATTTAAATATGGATTATCCATTTAACTTAAAGGGTATCTTATACTTCCCTAAAATCAATACAGAGTATGATTCTGTGGAAGGTACAATTAAATTATATAACAATCAAGTATTTATCGCAGATAATATCAAAGAAGTTATTCCAGAATTCTTAATGTTATTAAAAGGTGTTATTGATTGTCCAGACCTACCACTTAACGTTTCAAGAAGTGCATTACAAAACGATGGTTTTGTTAAGAAAATATCTGAGTATATCACAAAGAAAGTTGCAGATAAACTTTCTGGTATGTACAAAGTTGAAAAAGAATCTTATGAAAAATACTGGGATGACATTAGCCCATTCATTATATATGGTTGCTTAAAAGATGAAAAATTCCGTGACAAGATGAAAGATTTCATTATCTTCAAGAACTTAGAAGGTAACTACATTACATTATCAGACTATACAGAAGCAAACAAAGAAAAAGCAAATGATAAGATTTACTATGTAACGGATATGCAACAACAAAGTCAATATATTAATATGTTTAAAGAAGAGGGAATCGATGCTCTTGTATTGACACATAATATTGACCAACCATTTATCTCTCAATTAGAGCAACAAGATGAAAACCTTCATTTCCAAAGAATTGATGCAGATATTACAGACAGCTTCAAGGAAGAAGTTGCAGAAGGTGAAGAAGCAGATAGCTTAAAAGAGAAGACAGATGCTCTTACAGAATTATTCAGAAAAGTTCTTAATAAAGAAAAATTAGAAGTTAAAGTTGAAAAATTAAAGAATGAAAATGTTTCTTCTATGGTAACTCTTTCAGAAGAAAGCCGTAGAATGCAAGATATGATGAAAGCATACAACATGTATGGAATGGATCCTGGCATGTTCGGCTCAAACGAGACATTAGTTCTTAATGCAAACAACAAGTTAGTTCAATACATCTTTGAACATAAAGAGGATGATGTAACTATCTTCTGTGAACAATTATATGATTTAGCATTGTTAAGCCATAAACCATTAGAAGCAGAAGCAATGACAAAATTCATTAACAGAAGTAATGAGATTATGTTAAAGATGGCAAAATAGTTTGAGTTTGTTTTAAAAGAGTTTTCAGTAGTGTACGATAGCTATATATCTAGGTAGTATGGATGTATAGCTATCGTTATTTGTTTTATAGAAATTTTTATTTCTTATGAAGAGGGAAAATGATAACCTATAAGAAAATTATAATATTAGAGAAAAAAGTATTATATATACTTTTGTGATTAATAAGGGTATAATGAAAATAGGTATAATAGTGTAGAGATGGTAAGGAGGTTATTACTATGTTGGTAGTGAAAGGCATTATACAAGGTAATACAATTGTTGTAGAAGATGAAGATATTAAAGCATTTGATGGAAAGGATGTTATTATAACAATTCTTGACTATCCATATCAACAAATAAAAAGGAAAGATATTAATTTTGATAAATTTGTTAAACCAACAGAGAGAGGACAGAATGTAGATAGCTATATAAAGGAGTTGAGAGAAAATGTTCGGTTGTAGAAAAGTATTTGTTGATACAGCTCCCTTTATATATTATTTAGAACAGAACTACCAGTATTTTGACAAAGCAAAGGAATTTTTTTATATTGGCAGCAATGATAAGAGCTGAATTTAAAGACTTTAAAAGTATGGATGCTCTTCAAATTGGAACAGCAATAGTTCAAGGGTGCGATTTGTTCCTTACGAATGATAAGCAATTAAGACAGGAAAAAATGATTCGTTGTGTAACTTTGGAGGATTTATACATTCCAAGATGACCATTTTAGAGCTTAGTATTTTGTATTGAGCATGTGTTACTGTTCAATCCCAAGCTTGCACTGCGTTGCAAGGTTATGGGCTAATAACGTAGAATAGCCAAGAATCCAGTCCGTTCACTAAAGGTGCATGGACTGGATTCCGTTGTGTAGCTATCATTTTTTTCTAAATACAATTTTGATTGACCTATATAAGAATATATGCTATTATATATGGTAATTAAAACTACATAGTGAAGTTTGTTAGTACTTTACAAGTTGTATGTTTGGTAACCTATTTAGGAGGAAGATAATGAGCTATAAAATTATTGGAGATAGTTGTACAGACTTAACAAAAGAACAAAAAAAGGACAATCATTTTCACATTGTACCTTTATGTATTGATATAGATGGATATCTTATTACAGATGACGAAACATTTGACCAGAAAGACTTCTTAAAGAGAATGCAGGCGAGTCCAAATTGCCCTAAGTCTTCTTGTCCTTCTCCAGATGCTTATATGAAAGCGTTTGAAGGCACAGAAGACCATGTTTATGTGGTAACATTATCATCACAGTTAAGTGGATCATATGAGAGTGCTATGTTAGCGAAACGTTTATATCTTGAAGAACATCCAGATAAGAAGATTGAGGTCTTTGATTCAAGATCGGCTTCGATTGGACAAACATTAGTTGCTTTAAAAGCACAGGAGTTAGAAGAAAAGGGTAAAAGTTTTGAAGAAATTGTTCGTGAAATGAATGAATTTCGTAATGGAATGAATACAAAGTTTGTATTAGAATCATTAGAGACATTACGTAAGAATGGTCGCCTTAGTAATCTAAAGGCAGTTATTGCAAGTGCTCTTAATATTAAACCTGTAATGCGAGCTTCCGATGAGGGTACGATTGAGAAAGTTGACCAAGCACGAGGAATGAATAAGACATTGACATTAATGGCAGATTTAATTAAGAAAGATGCTACAGATGTTGAAAATCGTACACTTGCAATCTCACATTGCAACAATTATGAGAGAGCTGTGTTTGTTAAAGAAGAGATTATGAGCCGTGTACCATTCAAAGATTGCTTCATCTGTGATACAGCAGGAATTAGTTCTTTGTATGCGAATGATGGTGGAATTATTGTTTGTTATTAGAATAGTGTGAAAGTAGATAGGCCTAGATTGAGTTTGTGTGACTCTTTCTAGGTTTTTTTGTTTGAAGGATAAATGGTTATTTTGGCTAAAAATGTATAGTATTGAGAGGAAATATATGGTACAATCTTTAGGGGATTAATAGGTGGACAGCTACGAGGAGAAGAGGATTATGGAAGAAAAGTATGGCTTATGCCGTATTCGCCATATGATGGAGAGTGCCATGTAGTAAATGAAATATGGGATATTTCTCTTAATAAATGGATTATGTTTGATATAACCCACAATCAATATTGGGTAGATGAAAAGGGTAATCCGCTATCCATTTTGGAAATTCGTCAAAAGGGTGCATTGCAGGAATTTTGTACTCCGATTGAGCCAGGTAAAAGCCTAGATGATTTACAGAAGATAAAAGAGAATAATATGTCTAGTTTCATTTATATTATGAAAAACCTTGTATATATAGAATATTGTGATAACAATACCGTGGGTGAATCAGAACGAATTTATGTACTAATGCCTGAAAGGATGGAAAATAATTTCAGATATGTAATATCGGAGAAGGCAGTACAATGTTCACCAATCGTTTAGATGAAAATGGGCGACATTTGTGTTAGAGGGAGATAATATAGGGTGAAGGAAAATATAAAGAAGAAAGATTTTGGAATCCGTGTGATAGTTGGTTTTGTCATATTCTTTGCGGTGTTCTTTGGTGGGGATTGGCTGGTAGGAAAATCACTATATGGAGTAAGCAATAAGGTGGGTGGTACGTGTCTTCGTGTATCCCTTGGAATTCTATGCAGCATATATACCGCAAAAGTTTTAAAAATCAAGATAGGATTCAAACGAGATGATTTTTTTCGTGGATTAATGATGCAAACGCCCATATGGCTGATTGCAGTGTTTTTTAGTGTGATAAATGTAGTTAAACTTTCAGGAAAAATGACTACGAGTGAGTTTTTTGTAAATTGTGCTGTTTGGAGTGTCTATGCGCTAGCGGTTGGTTTCTTTGAAGAAGTTCTATGTAGGGGATTGCTTTTAAATGGTTTGTGTGTGATGCTGGAAGGAAAAAAGAATCCAGTTATAGTATCGATCGTTTTATCGAGCTTGATTTTTGGAGCATTGCATTTTATTAATGTAATAGATGGAAGTGCCTCATTTATTGAAACAGCGATTCAAGTGGTATATACGACAGTTGGTGGAATTGTTTTCGCAATGGCTTATAAGAGGTCTAATACTATATGGTCTACAATCGTAGTTCACGGTTTTCTTGACTTTGCTGTTTTTATGGGAAAACCGTTTTGATATAAAGTTAATAAAAAGGGGAGATTGAAATGAAGAAACATATTCAAAAAATAATAGTTATGGTATTGGTAATAGCATTGATTGCAAGTGTAGGAGTAAACGTGTATCTGCTCATAGGGGATGATACTAGTAGCCGTAGTTATCTGGAAAATCCAAATCAAATATATATAATGGAGTCGGGAATCTTATCAAATAATTTAGACTATGGTGTTGGTGAAGACATAGCACTTCAATATGATTTTGACAAGGAAGAATATGCACAACTTATTAATCAGTATAAGATTAATGATATAGCGAAGACAGGGACGGAATTTGAGCAGGTCAAAAATCTAATGAATGAGTTTTCTAGAAGATTGTATCATTATAGCAATTACGATAATCATATTGATATGAATGCAATCGCATTACTTGAATATAGCCTAGACAATAAGAAAAATGGAATAAACTGCAGAAGCAAATCCCAGATTCTTAATGAGATGTGTTTAGCTCTTGGTATATATGCAAGAAAGGTATGGATTATGCCGTATTCCAACTATGATACAGAATGTCATGTTGTAAATGAAATATGGGATACCTCTTTAAACAAATGGATTATGTTTGATATAACAAACAATCAATACTGGGTAGATGATAAGGGAATGCCACTTTCCATTCTTGAAATCCGTGAAAAAGGCGCACTTCAAGAGTTTTGTACTCCAATTATACCAGGTGAAAGCTTAAGCGATTTGAAGAAGATAAAAGAGCAACATATGTCTGAGTTTATCTACATAATGAAAAATGTTGTATATACAGAATATTGTGATACATACACCACGGGCGAATCTGAGAAATATTATGTTCTAATGCCAGAGAATATAAAAACAGATTATGAGTATTTAATATCAGAGAAGGCAGTGCAAAGTTCACCTATAAAATATGTCAAAAAACTGCATTGAAAATATGTTGCATAGATAGGAAGAATTATGTCTGATTTTTGCGTAAATCTATATCGAATAAGGTAACCCAATTCATTTGACTACATATAATACAGTATGAACGTAGGTAGTATCCACCTGATAGACAGGAGGTCAAATATGAGGGAATTACTAAAAATAGAGAACTTGAGTTATTCTTACCATACACTATCGGGTGAGACAACAGCATTAACGGATGTTAATTTTTCCGTTTGTGAGGGTGAATTCGTAGCAATTGTTGGTCCAAGTGGCTGCGGAAAATCAACAATGTTATCGTTGATTGCTGGACTTATTACTCCGAGTAGTGGAAATATCTATATAAATGGGAAAGAGGCGAAATCTTCAGGAAAGAACATCGGATATATGCTGCAAAAGGATCATTTACTGGAATGGAGAACTACTTTGAAAAATTTAACCCTTGGGTTAGAGATTCAGCATAAATTGACAGAAGAGAGTTATGTAATTATTAATAAGATGCTAGATACGTATGGTTTAATTACGTTCCGTGATTCTAAGCCATCACAATTATCTGGTGGTATGAGACAACGTGCAGCACTAATCAGAACACTTTTATTAGAGCCAGATATCTTATTGTTAGATGAACCATTTTCAGCGCTTGATTACCAAACACGTCTTGAAGTTTCAGATGATATCTGGAGTATTATTCGCAAAGAGAAGAAAACGGCAGTTTTAATTACGCATGATATAGCAGAGGCAGTAAGTATGGCAGATAGAATTATTATCTTAACGGATAGACCTGCTACCGTGAAAACGATTATTGACATTGACTTAACGGTAGAAGGAGAGAGAACACCTTTTGCTGCAAGGAGTGCACCTCAGTTCAAAGACTACTTCAACATAATATGGAAGGAGTTGAATCAACATGAGGACGTTACGAAGCTTAGAACGTAGTTATAAAAACAATAAAAACTCAGTATCCTCTGCTCAAAGTGCATATGTAGCATCATATATTTCAAAAATGAAAAAAATTCGAATGGCTCAGATTTTAATCCTTATTATATTCTTGGGAGTCTGGGAGCTAACAACTCGAATTGGTATTATTGATTCATTTGTATTCAGTAGTCCGAGTAGGGTTATTAAATGTATCTGCACTATGGCAGCAGATGGAAGTTTATTTCGACATATAGGAATAACGCTGTTTGAGACATTTGTTAGCTTTTCATTAGTTATTATACTGGGTCTTTTAATAGCAATTATACTTTGGTGGAATGATAGTGTTTCTAAAGTGCTAGAACCATATTTAGTTATTCTTAATAGTCTACCCAAATCTGCTCTTGCACCAGTGTTTATTGTATGGTTAGGGAATAACATGAAGACGATTATTATTGCAGCAATTTCTGTGGCAGTATTTGGAAGCATTATAACGTTATATACGGATTTCAAAGAGGTGGAAGAAGATAAGATTAAATTAATAAGGACACTTGGTGGAACAAAGAAGGATATTTTGCTTCGTGTTGTGATACCAAGTAATATTCCCTCCATTATTAGTGTTATGAAAGTAAATATTGGGTTAGCCTTAGTTGGTGTTATTATTGGAGAATTCTTGGCGGCGAAAGCGGGTCTTGGGTATTTAATCATATATGGAAGTCAAGTATTTAGATTGGTTCACAAACAGGAAGAGTGGGAGAAGTCTCACTCTTCCTGTTTAGCTGTGCTAAGTTGGAACAGTTTCTAGCCGGGGCAAGTCAAAAATCTATTTATTGATCTAATGCAAGTTAGTTAATAAAATCTAGGGAGACATTAGCCATTAGTTTATTAAAATCGATGGACGTAATGATAAATGATTATATGAAGATGTCTTATTAACATAGTTAAGAAGCAATGCTTAAGAAATAGTATGCTGAATGATTTGTTGTATTGTGTAATTAGTGTGTATAAAAACTTGACTTTTGTGTAATTAGTGTGTATAATAGATGTATGGAGGAACACTAATGAAACAACGAGATTTTGTAAAGAAACTTGAAGACGGTGGATTTTTTTTCGAGAGACATGGAAGTAACCACGATGTGTATATACGTGGTGTGGAAAGAGAAGAAGTCCCAAGACACAAAGAGATTAATGAGAAATTGGCAAAAGCTGTTTTACGGAGACGGGGATTATTATAATCCCTTATCTTTGTGACATGCTTAATATTATAAATATTTTTTTAGATTGGAGGATAATACTGTGAAAAATGTATATCCAGTTTTTTTTACAGAAACAGATAATATTATTTTAATTGAAGTACCTGATTTAGAAATATTAACAGAAGGAATAGATATGAATAATGCTATTAGTATGGCAAGAGATGCAATTGAGTTAAAATGTGTATCTATGGAAGATGCAAATGAAAATATTCCTAAACCATCTGATATTTCTACTTTAGATATTAATATAGGAACTTTTGTGGAAGAAGGTAAAACAATAGTGACATTAGTAGATATTGATTCTACTAAATATAGAAAAAAAATTGATACAAGAACAGTACGAAGAAATGTTGCACTTCCTAGTTGGTTAAATTATGAAGCTGAACATGCTGGAATTAATGTATCAAGAATATTACAAGAAGCATTAATGAACGTGCTTAATGTACAAAGAAATAAATAATAAGATTAATGGGCTGGATTTATATTTCAGCCCATTGTTATATTGTTAGAGGAATATATATAATATAAAAATCGAATGTATCCGAGAATTGAGGTGATTATAGGAAAATCCATTTATAAGTAAAATGTGACGAAGAACAATAAAAGAAACGTAGTTGCATTATATTCCATGATGTTTGTATGAGTGTGACGAGTTCAAATGAAATTTATTAAACTTGATGAAAAATGTCTGATTTTAAACTTTACACCAAAGAGGGGGAATTGCGATGAATAAGTATAATGGATATAGAACAATAATATTTACTATAACGACTGCATTAGTTTTCTTTATTTGGAGCATGATTCAGCCAATACTCGTGGGCTTTATTGGTTTAAGTTTTTGGAATCCAGCATTAATTGGAGCTATAATTTCTCTTGGTAGCTATAGATTTGTATTAAAATTAGTAGAAGCGCTTGCAATAAAATTTAAATTAATAAAAAAAATTGTATTTGGTCGCAGTTATTTAGATGGAATTTGGGTTGGAGCCTATATAGGCAGGAGTGGGAAACCACGATTTTTTGTAGAGTATTTTGAACAAGATTTTAATAGTCTTGTAATTCGAAGTAAGTGTTATTTTGAAGATGGGAGATATAGGGGAGAATGGAAATCGAGAAATGCCTCCATAGATGAAGATAAGGGGGAATTATATTATACATACGACACAACAATGGAGGATAAAGGATTTAAGACAATGGGGTTTGCTATATTTACTTTTGACCGTAAAAATAAGCTTGCAGCTCCAAATATGATATATGGTTTTTCTTCTGATATAAGCAGCGAAAAGATGAACCCAGCAGTTGAAGAAAAGATTACTAAGAAAAAAATATTAAGTGATCAAGAATTACTAGAACGAGCAATAGAAGTTTATCAAAAGTATAAAGATACTATGTTAAAACAATAAGCCTATTGGGGAATGCAATACATTTAAATTGATTAAATAAAATGCTGTTTTCTTAGGAATGAGAATGATATATAGATCAGGAGGGAACTATAAGTTATAGAACTAGTAAGATTCAATGATGGGACTATAAAGGTTGTTATGATGGAACAAGTGATTGCTTATTTCGATTGTTTATAACAGATGTAGAACTAACAAATATGATGCTTACAAAAGGATTAAATATTTATATAACTCATGATTGAGCTGATTGTTTTTCCTTAGTCTGTATCCGTGGATTTTTTGTAGTGATTGGGTTTGTGTTATAATATCCAGTCACTACAATATCATTTAAATCACCATTGGCAGCAATTCGGTATTCCTGGTTATAAAATCTGCAATCTCTGCCTTATTCGCTTTTCCACATCTTATTATTTATCTTTCCCGTTTACATATTAACACCATAACCTCTTACAAAATTACACCAATATTACATGAAAAAATCAAAAATGTAAGAGCAAAAACCCAGTAAAATCAAGGCTTGCGAGAGATTTATTACAAAATTACATCATTTCAGATTTTTTATAGTCTTATATGTGTAAAAACAGAGGGTCATGTATAGGCTTATTTTTTACACACATGTATATATATAATTAATGTAATAATGTAATATTTATATAATAAAGTACTTTAAACCCTTATAAATAAAGGATTCTTGCTCTTACAAAAAGTCTTACAAAGGTCTTACACTTTTTCGTGTTTTGTAAGAGAATTGATATATACATAAGCTATTTGCAATGTTATAATCTATATAAACAGATATAAAAAGAATCCCTTGAAAGCAAAGAGGGAAGCCCACAACAGACGATTACTCCTTCATGGGAGTTTTAGGTCTGTTTTTTGTTTATGTAGATTAGAAGGGAAGTGATATTTTATGAAGAAAGAGATTAGTAAAATCGTAGATGCTGAAATCGTAGAGGAGACGGTCAGAAAAGATGGTAGAGGTAGTGGGAAACATAAACGTCCTAGTGTATGTATGAGTGTTAGAGAAGATGATCCAGAGCGCGCTAAAATGAAAGCAGATATATTTAATAGATTGATGGAGTTAAGAGATAGAAGAGGAATAGCAAAGTTTAATGATGCTGATGAAATGGAAATAGTTATTGAAGATTATTTCCAAGACTGTGCTGAATTGAGTTTAAGACCAACTATAAGAGGTTTAGCAGCTGCACTTGGAACTACATATACTAGCTTATCTGAGTGGGAAAATGGCGTAAGAGATGCACAACTGGGCTCTCGCTGTTCCTTAATTATAAAAAATGCCAAGACTTTTATTGCAGAATATGACGAAGTTTTAGCCCTAGAAGGAATCGATAATCCAATCCTGTTCATGTTCAGAAGTAAGAACTACTACGGTATGAAGGATAAAACAGAGGTTGAGGTAGCTCCAAGAAATACATTGGGAGATAGTTTAACACCTGATGAGATAGCAAAAAGGATTGCTGTAGATGATTAACAAAGTGGTAAATGTGTCCGTGTAGTACATACGAATTGCGTGTTTAACGAATAGTTGTGATATGTGTTATTGTCAAAAAGCTAAAGAGTATTGTATTTACAAGGTTTTCAGTCGTTTAGTGCACATAAAAAAGATTTCGCTAAACAATAGTTTAACGAATAGTTAGTATTTGATTGATGATTAAAGTGCCCTATATGCTTATGATGTGCTCGTTTGATGCAATGACCATGAAGTATGGGGGTGGGGGTTGTATAGGAGTGGCTTGTTGGTCTACTCAGTCCCTTAACTACACGAAAAAACAAAAAGACCTTATTCACCAAATCTTAAAAATTTTTAAAAAACAAAAAAGAGTTCTTGTTTCATGGAAGGGAGAAGTAATGTCATCATTGCCAATTCTGTTAGCAAAAGATAAAAATGCGAAAATCCTGAAAGATGATTATAAGATTGGGTGGCTTGTACAAGATGAAAAGTCATGGTTATGGATTGTATGGGGGAGCTGCAAGGATTTAGATACTGCTATTAAGTGTGCGAAAGATACGATTGAGAAGAAAGGTGATAGACCTGTTTATATAAGTGATAAACCATTATCAAAAGATGGTGTTCAGACGGATAATTTAAATATAAGACAACTGAACGAAATTTATTAATAAGGAGAGTATAAGAAACCATACTCTCCCTCAAATTAATTTTTGCTGCTAATTGAATTATTTAAGAGAATAGCTATATCATATGTAGTTTGTTTATCAGGCGTATCAATAATAAGAACTTTGTTTTTTGCATAAAGCTCAGCACAAAAATACTTTTGTCTAAGTGGACCTAAATAACTTGCTTCTAAAAATTCTGCTTCATTGGAATCTTTGCAAATATATTCACAAAGAAACCGAACACCAGTAGAGTCTGTATAAATATCATTGGGATCAAACATTTTATCACCACCTTTCAAAAAATATAATACACTAATCTAAAATTAAAATAAAGATAAGAATATCAAGAGTGTCCATGAGCGCCAAAATAAAGGGTGATTTCATGAGTATAAGTGAACATAATCAAAAGATAGTAGACAAGCTGTATTCAATGGATATGACTAGTTATGATAATTTAAATATGTTATTTGATATGGCTAAAGAAATACTCAAAGAAGATGTAGATAATGGTCTTGAGATAGCACAAGATGTAAAGAAACGATGTAGCAAGCTTATAGAATCAGACAACAGAATGTATGATTTATATAATCGTTGTTTACTATTACGTGCTCCATATAGATTCGATGATTACATACTCTATGTTGAAAAAGATAGAGCACCAGAAAAGCAATTCTACCTTCCACGAAGAAAAGTGCTGAGAATGGTTGTTAATGACCTGCAGGATTTAGAAGATGGAAAGCTAGATTTCTACGGATTGTCAATGCCCCCTCGTGTTGGAAAATCTACGATTTGTATATTCTTCCTTTCATGGGTAATGGGAAAACGTCCGAACAGTCACAATGCAATGTCTGGCCATAGTGGAATCCTTGCAGACGGTTTCTATGATGAAGCAATGAACATTATTCTATCCCAAGAATACAATTGGGGAGATGTATTCCCTGGTATAAAGCTAGAATCAAAATCATCTGAGAAGAAAGAGATAAACTTAGATAAACCAGATAGGTTTTCTACATTGACTTGCCGAGGAATTGATGGCACATGGACAGGCGCAGTCGATATTAGTAATGATGGTTATCTATATGTTGACGACTTAGTGCGTGATAGAACAGAATCATTAAGCCCCACAAGACTTAATGGAAAATATCAAGATTATCTTAACATCTTGGTGGACCGTAAGAATGACGGAACTAGAGAGTTAATGGTCGGTACACGATGGAACATATTGGATCCATTGGGGCGAGTAGAAAAGCAATATAAAGATAATCCAAGATACAGGTTTAGAAAAATACCTGCCTTGAATGAAAATAATGAATCAAACTTTGATTATCTTTATGGAAAAGGATTCTCGACTCAGTATTTCTTGAATCTTAAAGAAAGACTAGATAAGAATGAATGGGAAGCAAAATATCAACAAAAACCATTCACCCGTGAAGGATTGTTATTTGAGGAATCATCACTTAATTTTTATAATGGTGTATTGCCAGGTGATGGATTAATGAGGATTGTTGCCGTGTGTGATGTTGCATGGGGCGGTGGGGATAGTCTTTCAATGCCATTTGCATATGTGTTCGATGATGGAAGAGTATTTATACATGATTGGATATTTAACAAGGGAAATAAGAAGGTTACAAAACCAATTGTTGTAGGGAAATCACTATATCATAAACCTAACCAAGAGCATTTTGAAGCGAATAACGGTGGAGATGAATATGCAGATGATATTGATAGGTTGCTTAAAGAAAGTGGATTTAAAACAAATATAACATACTCTAAAGCGAGTAATCAGACAGCAAAGTTAGCAAAGATAATACAATGTGCTCCAGATATTAAAGCAAGCTTTTATTTCCTAGATGAAAAGCATCGAGATAAAGAATATCAAGATGCTATGGACGAACTCACGATGTTTGTACAAATTGGTAAGAATGAACATGATGATGCAGCAGATGCATTATCTCAATTACAGTTATTCATTCAAGGCGGATTTATAGCAAAGGCTACTGCAATGCAGCGTCCATGTTAGGAGGAATCTATGGATATAGAAAAACTAAACCAGTACCGTTCAACGGTTAAACTAATAGAGAAAGATAAAAAGCGATTAGAAAAGTGGGAAAGTTATCGGCCAGATGCAGTGTTCGGAAAGACAAAAGGTTCTGGTTCTCAATTCCCCTACACAGAAAGAAGTTTCCCAGTAAATGGAGCGTATGAATTTCATGGAAATAAGGATTATACAAAGAAAATTCAAGATTTGAAGTGCAAGATTCAATCGAGTATAAATAAATCGTTTGAAAATAAGATAGAGGTTGAAGACTTCATAGAAAGTATTGAAAATAAATCGCACAAACTTGTATTCATTGGATTGTTCCTGGAAGGAAAGACACAGGAAGTAGTTGCAAAAGAAGTAGGATACGCAGACAGAAGTAATGTGTCAAAGATTGTTGGAAAATATTTGCCACAAAAATAATAATGACCACACAATTCACGTTATAGACATGATATAATAACTATAACAAAAAGTGTATTCAAGAGAGCCGTCTGTTCTGATTGGCTCTCTTTTCTGTTCAGGGGGTGAGTAGTTGATAAGAGAGTTCGAAAGGAATCGGCTTCCATTCACGGAATTATGTCGTGGAGATTTTGGAAGAAAGCAGATATTTACAAATGTAAAAGAAATAAGCAAAGACAACATAATAAAAGTTCTTGGAGATTCGATTGCTACTCATTGGAGTAATCGAGCAGAAATAAGATACCTAGATAGATATTACCGTGGAGATCAACCAATTTTATATATGGTTAAGAAGGTTAGACCTGAGATTAACAATAAAATTGTTGAAAATCATGCACTTGAAATTGTTAGATTTATGAATGCGCAAAAGTTCGGCGAAGCAATTCAATATATCAATCGTACAAAGGATGAGAATATAACGAAAATGGTTGATAGTCTAAATGACTTAATGAGCGCACTTGATAAATATGCTCATGATATTGAATTAGGCGAATGGCAATCAATATGTGGAACTGCTTATCGTTTTATATGGATTGATAACAGTAAAGAGTATTCATTTGATTTGGAGACATTAAATCCAATGAATACATTTGTTGTATATTCAACAGGCAATGGAAAAAAACCTTTAATGAGCGTGCAGCTTGTTAAATCGGAAAAAGGGAAGAATCAATATCAGTGTTATACCAATAAAGAATATTTCTTAATTGAGGGAAGCAAAGTGATTGAGGAAAAACCAAATGGAATGTTTAGGATTCCGATTGTGGAGTTTCCTAATAATTCTAGACGGTTATCTGATATTGAGATTGTATCTACAATGCTTGATGCAATTAATAGCGTGCAATCAAATAGGCTGAATGGAATCGAGCAATTTGTACAAGCATTTATGAAGTTTGTTAACTGTGAAATTGACGAAGATGATTTTTTGAAAATGTGTGAACTTGGTGCAATTGCAATAAAAGGGCATCAAGGTGTAACTGCTGATGTTGATTTAATATCTCAGCAATTAGATCAGGAACAAACACAAGTTTCCAAAGACGATTTATATAAAAATATTTTAATCATCGAAGGTATGCCTTCAAGGGAACAGAATACTGGTGGTGATACTGGTCAAGCAGTATATTTAAGAAATGGTTGGGACTTCGCAGAACAAAGAGCCGAGTTGATAGAACCTATTATCATTCGTTCCGAGAAGAGATTCCTAGATATAGTTTTTTATATACTGAAAACAAAAAACAAAGATATTAAGCTGGATATTAAAGATATAGATGTCAAAATCACAAGAAATAAAACAGATAATATGTTAGTTAAGTCGCAAGCATTACTCAATTATTTATCTGCTGGATTAAATCCTAAAATAGCAATTGCAAGTTGCGAAGCGTTTGGAGATCCTGAAAAGGTATATATGCAATCAAAAGATTATCTAGATGCAAAATACAAAACTGTTAATATGTTAAAAGAAGAAGTACAAAGTCAATCAGAAATGAATGGTGGTGATAATAATGTTATATGAGGTAAGATGCCCTAATTGTCACCACCTACTTGGAAAATTCGAAGGAAAAGGAGAGGTGAAGTGCAAATGTAAAGGTTTTGCTATATTTGATACAGATAAACGTATTTACCGATATAGTAGAACAGCTGAAACAGCAACAAGCAAGAGTTCGGAGTTTGAGAAAATCAACAAACGTGTTACAAGTAGCGGTGCTCGCTTCCAGTAATGCGTTTTTATTATGCAGTCATGTGTAAAATGGCAATCTAATGCGAAGATAGAGTATTGGAAGAAAGGAAGTATTATGACAAAGGAACAAGCAAAACAAAACTTAATTGCTTTTGGAATAGCAGAACCAACCGATGAAATGGTAACAAATTATTTGAGTCAACTTGATGGGGAAATTAAACCATTCAAAGAAAAAGCCAAGACAGTTGATACATTGCAACAACAACTTGATGATATAAACGAAAAAGGACTTACGGACCTTGAAAAAGCCAATAAAGCAATTGAAACATCGAATGAAACAATTGCTAATTTGACAAAGCAAGTTAATAAATCAGAGGTTAAAGCAATTCTTAGCGCAGCTGGTCTCACGGAAGATGACTATAAAGATTTTATTGATGGCATTGTAACAGATAATTTAGAAACATCTAAATCACTTGCAACAAATCTCTCAGCAGTACTTACAAAACAACGTGATTCCGCTGAAGCTAAAGTGAGAGAAGAATTACTCAATGCTACTCCTAGTGGTAATGGAAACAGTAGTGGCGCTGGAGATGATAAAAAAACAGAAGCAGAAAAAGTAGCTGAAACACTTGGCAAAGCCATGGCTGGAAATGCTACTTCAAAAGATGTGATTGGAAATTATTTATAATATGGAGGCGGTAAAATGAAATTTAATTCAAAGAGTGTAATGTCACAGAAGGAAATCTTAAAACGTAAATTAGGTGGGGAGTTAACGGAAGTAATTACGCTTAATTCAGTAGCATTTACAAATGGCGTTTGTAAGGCTGGTAATCCAATTACAGCAACTGGAACAATTGATAATACAGGTTCAACAGCAATTGGTATTTTATTAAATGATGTTTGTGATGAAAATCCTAATGGAACAATTGTGAAAGCCTATGCGTGTGTTAATGAAGCGAATTGTAACTCGAACGCAGGTATTACGTTAGCAGGTACGGTTAAGACTGCTTTGTCACTAATTGTATTTGAATAAAAATATAGTCGCGGACCGCGAAGAAACTAAGCGGTAGAAAGGAAGAAAGAATGAATATTAGAGACGTGTATAGCGCAAGTGCTATTGCAATTAATCATACAGAGGTAGCGAGCAACGCAGTACCATATCTTGGAGTTGGACTATTTCCAGCTAAAAAGAAAATGGGGTTAGATTTAAAATGGATTAAGACTTCAAAAGGACTTCCAGTTTCCTTATCACCATCTAATTTTGATGCAAAGTCAACTATTAGAAGTCGTTCTGGATTTAAAATCGATAATACAGAAATGGCATTCTTCCGTGAATCAATGCTTATTAAGGAGCGAGATGAACAAGAGGTTATGCGTGTTCAGGATTCTTCTGATCCGTATGCAGCAGATGTATTGTCTCGTATCTATGATGATGCAAATGAATTGATCGCTGCAGCAGATGTAGTACCTGAAAGAATGATTATGCAATTGTTGTCTCCATCTGATGGACACCCAAGCATTTCGATTTCTGCTAATGGTGCAACGTATGTTTATAATTATGATCCAAATAATGAATATTCTGCAAACAATTTCTTATCTATTAATACTTCTACAGATAAGTGGGATGCAGTAGCGACTTCTGACCCAGTGAGTGATGTATCTGCTTCAATTGATTTAGTTGAAGGGAATACTGGTAGTAAACCAGAATATTTGATTGTTTCCAAGAAAACAATGAGTCTTCTTAAACAAAATGCAAAAGTAAAATCTTGCATCCTAGCGCAGAATACTACTGCAAATGTAATGATTACTGATGCTAGGGTTAAGGAACTGTTTAAAACGGAGTTAGGTGTTAATATTATTGTTTACTCTAAACAGTACAAAAAAGAAGATGGAACAGTTGCAAAATTTTATCCAGATGGTTTTGCTACTTTAGTTCCTTCGGGAGCGTTAGGTAATACTTGGTATGGTACAACTCCGGAAGAACGTACACTTATGGGCTCAGGTGAAGCCGATGTGTCAATCGTTAATACTGGTGTTGCAGTTGCTGTTACAGTTACGAGTGATCCAGTTCAGACAAAAACAACGGTATCAGAAATTGTATTGCCATCATTTGAAAGAATGGACGAAACGTATGTAATCAAGTGTTACTAGGAGGAGGTTTAGAATGGAATTCAATCATGCAGTTAAATATAATGGGGTTATTTATCCTACTGGTGCTGATGTGCCAGTAGATGAAGAAGTTGATAAAGAAGAGTCAGCAGAACATGAAGAGGGGGAAATAAACGAATCTCTTCAAGGTGAAATTAAGGAACCAAAAAAGACAAAATGAAATAAAGGTGGTGTAATAGATGGCAGAGATGATAGACGTTAAATATCGCTTGCTTGCGGGATTAGATGCAGATGATTTAAGCATGGATTCTCTGCTTTCTATATATCTGGAACAAGCAGAGAAAGCAGTAATTAAAGCTAGACACCCATATGGTTCAACTGAGATTCAAAAAATAAAGGCATTAGATGATTATTCCGATAATGTTGAATCTATTTATATATACTTATGGAATAAGCGTGGAGCAGAAGGTCAGACCTCTCACAATGAGAATGGTATTAACCGTGCTTATGAAAGTGCAGGAATTCCTAATAGCTTTCTAGCTGACATTGTTCCGTTTGTTAAAATATTTTGAGTTAAGTAGGAGCGTGACCAGTAGGGTTGCAGGGAATCTCATATGCAATAAAGAGGGGTAGGGACTAATATGAGATAAAGTATTGAAGTGTTGAAACTTGCTTTAATAATGATTTGAAAAATAGGAAGGGAGTAGCTGATATCAGAAGTCTTGAAAGAAATAAGCAAAAAATCTATTATGCATTGTATTTAGATGATGTAGAAGAGATGGACGAAGAAGGAAATTATACAGGAGAAAAGATTACTGGTTACAGTAACCCAATTGACTTCAAAATTAATTCATCTGCTTCAAGGGGTGAGGCATCTACAGAACAATTTGGTATAAGTCTTGATTATGACAAAGTGTTGTGTTCATGTGATACGATATTACCTATTGATGAAACAACGGTGCTATGGGTTGATATAAAGCCAGTGTTAGATGAAAATGGAGCAACTAAAACAAAACATGATTATATTGTTAAGAAAGTGGCTAAAAGCCTTAATTCGGTGCAATATGCGATTAAGAAAGTGTAGGTAAGAAAGAGATGAAAAAATATATTGGAACAAAAATGTTACAAGCATTGCCAATGAACCGTGGCGATTATAACAAGTATCGTGGTTGGAATATACCAGAAAACGAGAATCCTAACGATGAAGGTTATCTGGTTGAATATGAAGATGGTTATCAATCATGGTCTCCTAAAGAAGTATTTGAGAATGCATACAGAGATTGTGAGGGGCTTACGTTTGGGATTGCAATTGAGCTGTTAAAGAAAGGCGTTAAGGTTGCAAGAGATGGCTGGAACGGCAAAGGAATGTTTGTGTACTATGTTTCAGCAAATAAATATAAATCATGTACAGATGCAGGTGATTCAATATCTGATTCAGATGGTATGGTTGAATATGAACCATATTTAGCAATTAAAAATGTTAAAGGAACCGTATCAACATGGGTTCCAAGCATCAATGATGTACTTTCAGAAGATTGGGTTATTGTTGAATAGTTTATGACAACAATTAAAATTGAATTATCCCAACGTAGCATAGTCAAAGCGAAAGCTGAAATTATGAGATATCGGCAAGACCTTGAACAGAAGGTCGAACTTCTAACCCAACGATTAGTTGATGAAGGAGTTGAACTAGCAAAGGTTAATGTTGCGAAGCTTGGATCTTTTGATACTGGAGTGCTAGAAGGTAGTATTACTGGATATTTTAGTCCAAGTCTAGGTACGGGATTAATTAAAACAGATTGCTACTATGCTATATATGTTGAATTTGGCACTGGTATCCGTGGAAGTGAAGCGAGTCATCCACTTTCAGGGGAATTAGGATATGATTACGATGTCAATAATCATGGAGAAGAAGGTTGGTTTTTCTATAATCAAAAGACAGGAAAAAGTGGTTGGACAACAGGTATGCCAAGTAGAGCATTTATGTATGAAACTGTAAAAGAACTAGAAATGATATGTGGCAAAATAGCCAAGGAAGTATTTAAAAGTTAGGGGTGAGATTTCTGATTGATGTTGAAAACGCTTTGTATACAGACGTTAGAGATGCTATAAAAGATATTTGTAAGAGTGGAACATCAGAAGTAAATACTCCATCTTCATTTCCTTATGTTTCACTAGTTCAAAAAGACAATCCCACATATGATAAAACAGTTACCAGTGGAAATATTGAAAATCATGTAAAACCAATGATTCAAATTGATGTTTACTCTGATAAATCGAAAACAGAATGTAAAAGTATTTGCAATGTAGTAGATGATGTTATTCGATTAGATGGATTTACTCGGACTATGGGATATGAACCATTAGTGAATGGTCCGAATTATTGGAGATTCACTGCTAGATACACAGGCGTTGTTTCAAAAAATTCAGATAATGAGTATATAGTTCATAGTAAATAAAATGTGGTTAAGTGCATATAATGTGCATTTTTATGAATGTCAGAAGTAGGAGGAATATAGGTATGGGTAAAGTTAGTAGTAAGATGGGTGTATACCTTATGAAAGGTACTGGTTCAGGTGGCACAGCAACTTATGCCAAATTAGTTGATATTGTTAGCTTCCCAGACATGGGTGGTGCTCCAGAAACATTAGATGGAACTACTTTGTCTGATGAAATGGAAGTGCAAGAAGAAGGCATTACTAAACTAGGTGCATTGGAGTTTGATGGATTTCTTGATGAATCGGGAACAGATCTTGAGGCCCTTGAAGCATTGAAGGGAATAGAAACTCCATTTGCATTATATGTAGGTAAAAATTCAAGTGGTGAACCTGATGGACATATAATCAAATATAAATGGAAAGGTAAACTTTCAGCATGGGTTACAGGCGGTGGAGTAAATGAACTTATTAAAGTTAAGATTTCAATAGCTAGAACAACTAAAGTTGAGAAAATTGACTAGGTAAATGGGGGAAAAGTAGATGAAATTAAATGGGAAAGAATATAAAGTACCACAAATTAATAGCTATAAAGATTTGGTAAAACTAGAAGCACAAGGCATTAAGATTATGGCTTTATCAAATGGTGAATTTTATGATCCAGAGAATTTAGCAACAAGTATTGTAAAAGGCTTCTCCTACTTCACGGGACTTTCATTTGATGCTGCATTAGATGAAGTTGCAGAACATATAGATAATGGTGGTGGACTTGAGGCAGTGTTATCAGATTTGACGAATGACATTGAATCAATGAAAGAGTATGCTTCTAATGAGGGTTTTTCCAAAGGAGCGAAGATAGCTCCACAAGACCACAAGAAAGCGAAGATGTAGGTATAATCAAGCTATCTCAATATAATAGTTTCACTGAAATAATCAATAAAGTATGGTTGCCACAGGCATTAAGTATTGATATCGGTTACAGTTTGTTTTGGGAATTGAGTCCTAAAAGAACAGAACCATTTATTGAAGCAAGTAAACTGAAAAGGAAAATGGAAAATTATAATATGTGGAAACATGGACTGTACATTCAATCTGCCGTTGCATCTGTTCTATCTGATAAGAATAAATATTTTGAAGAACCTATTGACTTTGAAGCAGAACAAACAGAAGAGCAAGAAGCAGCCAAGTGGGAAGCCTGGGCAATGAATGTAAATGCACATACTATTTTGCATGAGTTAGATTAAAGAGCGTAGCTTGCAATTCCTAACATAATATGATACTGTAAAGTAAAAATATGTTGGGAGTTGCGTGTATGACAAGAAAAAAGAGAATAGTAATTAGCTTTGTAATTATAATAATATTAT
>NZ_JAVBNS010000007.1:0-39623 GCF_031551385.1 Anaerosporobacter sp. | reverse complement strand
GTAATCAACATCTGGTTCACCCCAGAAACGTAAATCATGAGCTTCTTGACCAAGTAAGTCATTGATGAATTGTAATGCACCTTCAACGTCTTTACAGCTCGTTGTAATTCCTAAACCACTTGCTACATTTAAAATTCCACCAGAACAATGCCATTGGTTTTTCACATCTTCACTAATTGTAATTGGTAGTGGAACATAGTTACATCCTTCTAAATCAAGTCCTTGCTGTTTTAATGAATCATTTACGTTATATGCAAAATCCCACCATTGGTCAATCATACCAAGTACACGACCAGTTGAAAGCTTAGAAATATACTCATCATAAGACTGGGTAAATGATTCTGGGTCAACGATACCCTTTTGATACTCTTCATTTAATTTCTCGAAATATTTTTTCGCTGTTGGTGTTGTATTGTAATCAATAACCTTCAACTCTTTTGGATCAACGATAACAGAACCATCATTTGGATAACCATCTAAGAATTCAGGTGCATTTTCCAAACAGAAGTAACGCCAGTCATCACAAAGAATTGTATATGGAATGTTTTTCGTTTCCCCATCAAGTGTTGGATTTGCTTCATTATATGCTTCAATCAAATCAAAGTACTGATCCATCGTTCTAACTGTTGGATATCCTGCCCATTTTAATACTCTTGTTTGAATCCAAAATGCTTCGTCATTATGTGTTGTTGCTTTTTCTTCGCCATAGATGTTACCAAACTGTTGAATCCAATAGATGTGTCCATCATCCTGACGTAATTTATCCCATTCTTCCTCTGTGAAGAATTCTTTAATGTTTGGATACTTGTCAATATAATCATCAAGTGCTACTAATGCACCAGCATCATAAAGCTGTTTCATACCATCTCCACCATCGATGAAGTCTGGATATTCCCCACCAGCAATCATTGTTCCAACTGCTTCTTCTGCTGTCTGACCAGTTAACCATACTTCTGTTACTTTTGCGCCTGTAATCTGAGCAATTTTTTCTTGTACTTCATTGTCATCGTTAATCTCAGAACCTGGCACTGCGAAAAATGCGGTAAATTCTTTTATCTTTACATTATTCTCCCCATCGCTGTCACCTTTGCTGTCACCCTTGCTGTTGCTCTCTGTTCCACTTGCTTGTTTTGTGTTGTTTCCTTTGTTGCTACTACCACAGCCAGCTAGTGCTGATACCATCATTGACATAGCTAGCATCATTGCTGCAATTCTTTTTAATTTCATATGTAATACCTCCCTTTGTTTTATAAGTTAATTATATCGGATTTGAGATTCCAAACAATCGGGAGAACTATAGGAAAAAACCCGATAAAGTATAGAATAAAAATTCCATACTTTATCGGGTTTTTTCGTCCATATATCTATTCCTGTTTTAGCTGCGCCTGCCGTCTGAATTTCGCCGGTGTACAGCCTTTTACCTGTATAAATCGATTCACAAAATAGTCTAAATCATGATACCCAACACCTTCGGCAATCTGATATATCTTTTCATTGGTACGAATCAGCTTGAGTGCCGCTGTTTCTATACGATATATATTCAGATAATCTTTAAATGACTGACCATATTTCTTGCGAAACATCTGTCCTAAGTAGGCACTGTTAACATAATACTTTTCACTTAATCCCTTAAGTGTAAGATTCTCACTATAATGCTCGCGAATCTCTTTTTCAATATCAGCTAAAACCCCACGTGATACATTCTTGCGTAGCTGTTCGATATAATCAGCGTACTCACAAGCAAAGCGCGTCAAATGTGCCTTACTGCCACGTTCAATTCCTTCCATAAAGGTACTTTCACTAATCAAACGCATAATCTCTTCTTGATCTACACCATCATCCTGCTTCGTTGCCAGATGGATTAGGCGAAACAATAGATAGTTGATGTTTAAAGTCATCGTATCTGCAGTCAGCCCCATCTGCTGCATTTCTTCGTAGAATAAATCGATGCTCTTTCGAATCATCGTGCGGTCATTTTGTTCTACTGCTAGTAACAACTGGTCGAGACTATTCTCACATAATACCGTACCACTGCTGGTTACCTGCATCTCTTCTTCATAATAGTAAATCTGTTTCTTTGCTCGAAAGCCTTGTAAGGAACGCAGAATGCAGGTAGTGTGATAGGACTTCGCTACATTGGCGATATCGACCACCTGCTTGCCAACCAGCATAATCACTGGTACATGAATAATTCCCTGTATATAATTCAAAAACTGTTCGAGGTATTCCTTTTCACTTAGCTCACGACTCTCCGCCATATATGCACAATATACGAATCCAATATCATAGATTTTCTCATGACCGGACACATCAAAGACACAATGTCCGCCATCCTCTTCCAAAAAGTCAAGACATGCCTGATAGAGTTTACGCTGACATTCCCGTTTATCCTCATCGGTATTCTCTTCTTCTGCCTCTGGACAATCCAATTCGATTTCAATATAGCGAACCTGTTCTGATAGATGCATATGCTTTCTAACATATTCAAGATTAAGGTTATCGAATTTGCCTTGGATTATTGCAATACTGTTTCTTGCCAAATATGCTCGTTCCATTTCACGACTGCTCAGTTTTTCCTGTTCAACATAGGTATTCTTTTGATTTACATTTCGCAACAGCATCAACAGTCCTTCACGCTCAACGGGTTTTAGGATATAATCCGTACATTCATAGCGAATCGCCTCCTGTGCATAAGAAAATTCTGCATAACCACTTAGAATAACAAAATAAGCATCTGACAGCTTCTCGCCTCGGATTTTCGCCAACAGCTCCAACCCAGTCATAATCGGCATCCGAATATCCGCAATAATCAAATCCACCTTTTGTTCCCGCAAGAATTCCAAAGCTTCCTCGCCATTTGCCGCTGTTCCAGCGATTTCAAAGCCCTCCTTCTGCCAGTCAATTAGTACTGTTAATCCTTGTAATATAAACGGTTCATCATCCACCAATAATACTCGAAGCATACTTATCCCCTTCCCTAGGGCTTGTTTTAAACACGCCCTTATCCACAATAATCAAGTGGTATCCAGATTCGTACTGTCGTTCCCATTCCTTTTTCACCTTCAAGCTCGAATCTCACTTCCTCATTTGTAACCATTTTTAACCGCAGACAAGCATTGATAATTCCCACTCGTCCCTTATCCTGCAATCGTTCAATGCTGGCATTCACCATCTTATCATATAACTCTTCCATAAATGATTCTTCCATACCGCCACCCGTGTCCTCAATTTCCAGACACATATTCTCCTGTTCCCGAAATACCCTTACAAAAATCCATCCTGGTGCCGTCTTACTCTCAATCCCATGCACACAAGCATTTTCCACGAAGGTTACGACAGTTAGTTTCGGTATCCTGTATTCGTAAAATTCTGGTTCCACATCAAGCATATAAGAAAGCCTGTCACCAAAACGATATTTTTGAATCTCCAAATACGCCTTCACAAATTCCATTTCACGACAAATCTCGACCGAGTCATTTCCCCACTCAACATTCTGTCGCTCCATGATGGCCAGTCGTTCTACCATTTCCGCTGTCTCAAATTCTTTTTTTAAGATACTGTGCATACGGATGCTCTCTAAAGCATTAAACATGAAGTGTGGGTTAATCTGACTATGCAATGCCAGCAGTTCAGCTTTTTGCTTGGCAATATTAATCTCCTGCTCACGTAGCTTGTCTAAATAAACGGTCTGAATCAAATCATTGGTTCGTACTGCCATCCTATTATAGTTGCGCATCAGGCTACCGATCTCATCCTTGCCACGAACCGTCTTGATCTCTACCAGCTTTTCATCCTCGACACATTCAAAGACACAACTTAACTCACGTAATCTAGTCGTAAAAGAATGGTTAATCTCACGCACTAGGATTAATGGCAATACTACATTTACAACAATAAGTAGCAAGATAACTGGTAGATTGGACGAGATTTCGGTTAACGCCATCACCTTTGGATTCAACACATAGATTTTCAAATCCAATCCATACAAGCTTACATCTTCGACATAACCAACCTCCGCTTTCCTTGTAAATGTTTCAAAATCCCGAACAATACTAGAACTTCCTGTATTTGACAACATCACCTTACCATCAAGGCAAATATAAATTGGCACATCATAATTCATCTCTACAAGGTTACGAACCATTTTGCTATAATCGATTTCTAGCTTTATCAACTTCTCTCTATGGCTATTAAAGAAATTCAACTTACGAACAAATACGATTTTTCGTTTGGCACTCACCGCGGGACTCTTACTGTCATCGTAATAGAAACACAAAATCTGGTCACGTCCCGATTCCTGCAGATATTGATACCACTTACTGTTTGATACTGATGAAATTTTATCAAATTCGCCACCACTAACAATTGTCTCATTATCCGAATACATCGTAATCAGCGTACTATCCAACCCAAAACCGCTGTCAAATAAGGTATCCTTCATAAAAGACTGACGACTTGTAACATAATCTAATGGTGACTCATATTCCGTCTCCAAGAACTGATCAACATATCGATTCGTATAGATGCTTTTGCCAATTCGTGAGGCATTGTCGATACTGTTAAAAAAGCTGTAGGAAACCGCACCAGAAATATTCTCCATGTTATGCTGGCGTGACAATTGCGCAGATTGAATAACCGTATAGATAATTACACTATCCGTCACAATCAGTGGAAGAAGCACGCAGATGACATACAAAATCAACAGCTTCATTTTTATATTATAATTATCAAGATATTCCTCAAATCGCTGCCATAGTTTCTTCATGTTGTTGTCGAGCAGACTTCGTCTCGACTTCCCTCCAATCATTTTGAACTATTTGTATAATTTGATACAAGGGTCAAAAGGTCATACGTTTCATGCTTGCATGAAAAAGTATGACTTTGAGACCCACATCATAATTTTTATTTTATCATACTTTCGCTTATCTTTCTATGCTTAACAGTTTTTCTGATATGTATTTTCATTCGGTCCCAAATAGGATGGCAAGATAGTTCTATCATCTCTACACAAAAGCAATCCTTCTAATACAAATCCCAGATCCATCATGTGAATTGTAATTTCATTTACACCAGCTACCAATGATAGTTTGACCTTACTAATCCGAATCTGATTCAACACACCATCACTCCACTCTGCGTTATCGGGGTCACCAGACTGATAGCTTGCTGAAACGGATGGGATTCTTTCCGCTAGAGTCTGCCCATTTACTTCAATACCAAAATACAATCTACCTGTTGGTGTTAGTGGATTCACTGGTGCTGACCAGATTTCTAGCTGATAATCGCCTGTCTGTTCATTATAGACACGATATGTTACCGCCGTACTATGTAATGAGGATGTTCCACTCCAGTCTTCTGGAAATACCTTTAAGCCATATCCCGTTTTCCCATACCCTTCTAACACTTCGATACGAGCATTCTCGGCTGGCAAAATTTCCGCATAATGATTTGCATACATCATCGTCACGCCGTCTTTTTCATAGAATGTCATTGGTGGCAAATCTAACATAGTAATCTTTTTTCCACAAACAATTAGTTCCACTACGGTATCGCCATCACCTAGGAATACGCTGCAAGATTCTTCCTCAAGTGGCAATTTGTCCTTATTGACAGATACGATAAGTTTCTCTTGTTCTTGAATTGATTTTTTGGTCCAATCGACCGCAAGCCATGAGCAATCTGGCATCTCTACCGTACATGTAAGCGCTCCAACACCATCATTCGCCACTTCGATAGTAACGGTCTCCGTTCCCGAATAGCAGAAATCACGAATCTCAATTGCTTCTGGCTGACCATAATTTTTCACGCATATATCTGTGCTGTCTGCTCGCGATACAACCATACGTGGTCGGTCAAATAGCTCCACCTGCATCCGCAATGGATAACGACATCCATCTTCGTTCCATTTGCGAAAACCAACATGCTTACCGAGTTCCATGCCTCTCCATTTTCCCTCAAAAGCAGTGGCAAATTCCTCTCCAAGCTGTTTATCTCGCTGGATGCTCTGCGTTACCAACGCACCAAAGTGGTTGGCGATTTTCTTTCCCTGTCTAGCATAATGTTCGTTTTTTCCCGCATACAGGTGCATTTGTATCAGGTTCATCGAGGCATGTATCGGATATTCAATCATACTGTAAAAAGCGTTCTGGCACTCTTTAGAAAGCGATTGCTTTATCTGTGCTAACATCGATAGCAAGCGGTCTGTTTCTGCCAACATACGGTCTGCTTCCATATAGTTCACTGGATGATATACAGACGCATCTAATGCCTCTGGTTTACGCAAGCTATTCAGATAGATTCCTGCTGTCAGCACTTCCTGCAATTCTACTAACTGCTCCGCAGTAACCAAGCTACCAAACTGCTGCTTTAGCCATTTTGCTGTAAATTTTCTCGGACTGTCCGTGTCTGTTGTTCCCCATGTTTCAAAATCATATGCCAATGTCAAAAAATAAGACAGCGGAAACTCATTTCCTTTTAAGTCACCGACATTGACCATCCACACGTCTCGTACTCCATACTCGTAACACTCCGTCATTTGCTCCCAGATTCTTACCAATGGGGTGCTGTTCATCCATTCATAGGAAACGGGACTGCCATGATAATCAAGGTGGTAATACATACCATAACCACCTTGGTGCTGTCTCATTGCTTCATCTGGAAGGGCACGTAGATTGCCATAATTATCCTCACACAGCATTAAAATAATGTTCTCCAGACCTTCCCATTCTCGCAAACCAATTGTATGTTCATCGCCATAGAAGTACCGCTCGACTTCTTTATAGACAGCCAGAAGCCTCGGTATTTTCTTATGACAGACCGTTTCACACGCCTCGATTAAATGGTTTTGGTTTTCAATAATATCCTTCAAAACAGCAATATTATCTGCCAATGACTGCGGTCCTTGCATGATACTGTCACGCTCTCCACGCATACCGACGGTAATAATGCTTTCATAGCCACCACTGCGTTTCAAGCCATCTTCCCAGTATTTTAGCAAGCCTTTTTTGTTTGTTACATAGTTCCATTCATTGCCGTATATCGATTGCTCACCACGATAGATATCCCACTCCTCACCAGCACGCAGGCATGGCTCATGGTGGGAGTTGCCTAGGATGATGCCATAGCTGTCTGCCAATCTGGCATTTTCCTCTCCTGGCCCATCTAGTGCAAAGGAAGACGTCCACATCGCTGGCCAAAGGTAATTTCCTTTGAGACGAAGCAACAGTTCAAAGACCTTGTCATACATATTGGCATTGAATCCACCATAATGATTCATCGTCCAATTCCCAAAGCATGGCCACTCATCATTGATAAAGAATCCTCTGTATTTGACTGATGGTTCTTTTGAAATCTGTTCCACCTGTTCGTCTAGTACCAACGCCTCCTGATGAACTGGTTTCGCATCTCCCCAAAACACCAGAGGGCTAACCCCGATGTATTCGGATAGGGAAAAGATACCATAGATAAGTCCTCGTTTTTCACTTCCATAAATAACCAATGCTCGTTCAATTCCCTGCCATGGCTGTTCCACAATACGAATGCCATACGTTTCACGTCGCCCTGCTACTGTGCTCAAGTCGAGCTTCCCCTGTTGCACCAACGTTTCCAGTAATGGACTACTCCCTATCACTGCATACAATACCACCAATGGCTCCCCTACTGGCAATTCCTCTAACAGCCTTGGTTTTACACCAGTTACAAGCTCTATGTCCTGTCTTGATTTCTCGGCAATACGATGAATTCCCTCACCTGCCTGTGGCTCTACTATAATTGGTGCACAACTGCTCTGTTTTACTAATTCAAATGTTTTTCTTCCCATCTTGTCCCTCATACTTCTTCTCTATTCTATTAAAGTAAAATGGTAACATCGGTAGGCCTTCCCCATTGTATAAGTTCGCCTCAAACGGATAATCCCACCACGCGTAACATACACGAATTGGCGAAAAATCCTTTGGTACGGAAATTTGCAATAGATTCCGCTCTCCACCCAAGGTTTGAATCATTGCTTGTGCCTTCTGTGTATTACCATTCTCATCGACTAATTCAATGCCACCAACAACTGCCTCACCTTCTCGTACACATAAACCACTTCCGACAGAAGTGAAGGAAATATGTATCATATCATCATTATCCCACCACGCCTGTTCCGCCTTTGCTCCACTAGCAATAATATCCTCTTCATATACCAACTTACGTACCGCTAATGCCAACCGCTCTCCAACTGTTTTTTTATCAAATGGATGTAGGTCACTATAGTCACCTACATCATAGGCTACCACCATTGCTGTCTGTGGTACTGCCAAAAGTTTTTCCTGTTCGGCACGAAGCAGTGCCCAACCACGCCCCTGCTTATCGGTTTCACCATCGGAAAATCCCGCCAGCTGTACATAGATAAATGGTAGCTCAGGTTTTTGCCATAATGTCCGCCAGTCTGCAATTAACGCTCTCATCTCAGCTTCATAGCTCTTATACACGTCAACATTCGATTCCCCTTGATAATAGAGGACTGCGCTGATATTCCATTTGCTAATTGGTGCCAGCATTCCATTATAGAGTGCCGCTGCTTTCCAATTGAAAAAGGTGTTATATGGTAACTCTTCCATCACTTCCATAATTTCATAATTCCACATTCCCGCTAAATCAAGCAACAACATATCACTATATTTTTTCCGAATGCCATACGGTTTTCCTGGCATAAATCCACCCTGCCCACGACATACCCGCAGCCTAATTTCTATTTCATTGTGACCGCTTCGCAAAACACCTGCTGGTATCTGATAGAAGCGTGGTGGATAACAATACTCAGTTTCGCCGATATAAGTTCCATTGATGTATACTTTATCAGCATCAACCATTGCCCCTAATGCCACTTCACATTCTCCATCTACTGCAGACAATTCAAACTGCCTTCTCAAACGAATAGCACCACAAAAATCTCTTAGCTCATGCCCATGTCGCCATAATTCTGGCACATGAACGGTTCCCGTTTTCAATGCTGTTTTCCCAAAAGCTTCGTTCGCTTCACAATGCCATCTCTGTTCCCTAGCTAGCTCTTCCTGCTCGATTCGCTTTGGATAGCCTTCCTCCTTACATTGGTCAAGTTCTGCTGTATATAGTCCCATCTGCCGAATTGTTTTCTCACTACACCACGCCTTTGCCGGTGTTCCACCAACCGCTGATTGAATTAATCCAATGGGAACCCCTATGCGTTCCTTTAATGCTTTTGCTGCAAAATAGCCTGCTGCACTAAAACTAAGCAGTTCTTCACCAACTGCCACTTGCCACTTTCCAGAAAAAACATCTTCTCTTTCTCCACCAAATTCATATTCCTTTGCCACCTCAAACATCCGAATATCCGGTTCTACTGTTGCATGAATCTCATCCCGATACAGTTCTAATGTGCGACTAATCGGTAGCTCCATATTAGACTGGCCACCAAGCAAGAACACATCACCAACCATAATATTTTTGATAATCGCTACTTCATCCGCAATTATCCTTAGCTTATATGGTCCACCTACTGGCTGCATTGGCAGTTCCACTTCAAAATATCCCGTCTCACCAGCTGTTGTCGTAAATTTTTTCTCTGAAAAATCTCCCTCTACCTGTAGCTGTGGCGTTGTATATCCCCATAGGTAATTCTTCTCATTCCGCTGTAACACCATTCCATCCTGAAATAACGCTGATAATCTCATCCAACCACTTCCTTCTATTTAGTTAGACGGACTGTATTTGCTATTTCACAGCCATACAGTCCGTCTCATCATTTTATTTTACTACAATTTTTACTTTTACTGTTTTCTTACCAGATTTTATTGTTATTGTCGCTGTACCTTTTTTCTTGGCTGTAATTTTTCCAGTACTGCTTACCGTTGCTACCTTCTTATCGCTAGTGCTATAAGTTACTGTATCAGAGGTAATCAGTGGGGTAACAACCGCTTTTAATTCCAACGTTTTCTTTACCTTTAATGTCACACTGCTACCTGATTTGATGTTCTTACCAGTTGCATTATTCTGCACAGTTAACTTTGTAGTTGCTACTTTTCCACTGACAACTTTAACTGTTACTGATGCCTTTTTGCCCTTCTGTGTTGTAACGGTGATAACTGCTGAACCTGTTTTCTTTGCATTGATCTTTCCATTTTTATCTACTGAGACAACCTCTTTATTAGAAGATTTCCATTCTTTTACCTTATCACCAGTAGCTATTTTAAGATCTGATGCTAATGCTGTTGATTTTTTTCCTTTTTGAATCGAAACATTCTTGGTTGAGAATTTTGCAAAGTAAGTAATTTTTGTTTTATAGGTTGCCTTAATGCTTACAGCTTGTGCTGGCATCGTAAAGGTTGTAGTTGCTTTGGTCGCATCCGCAAGCTCCACACTACCGCTTTCTACGACCCATTTGTCAAATTCTTTTCCATTTGCTGCCGCATCTGCTATGATTGTGACAGTTGTTCCTACTTCGTAGCTACCACTACCGCTACCACCATTAATGGAAACACTATATTTTGATACTGGTTCTTGCTGTGCTTGTGGTTGTGGTTGTGGCTGTGGTTGTGGATCAACCTTCACTGTTTCCCCAAGCATTGCCGTACCAAATACGGCTGTTGATGACCAACCCATTCCGCTTTCATCATACCAGCTCATCGTTCCAACACGACTACCTGCTGCCGAAGCATCATTAATCTGCATTTCCAAACCAATCAACGCTAGCATTTCTGGTGTGATTTCTGTCCATTTATATGCTGCCTCAACATAATAGCCATCATTCGTTACTACTACACTCGAACGAAGGTTGTCTGCATTGCAATTTGCTCCATTGAAGGATGCTTCGTTACTAAAATTAATTCGATACTGTTTATCATCCGCCTCATAGGACTCTGTTTTATGGTTATTCTCATCAATGAACACCTCTACGGAATCCTGCTCATGTGCGGCTGCATTACTTTTATTTAAAACACTGTCCCTCACCTGAATCAATGTATATAAATAGTTATCATCCCATAGTAGTTTTGCTGTTGCCGTTGCCTCTGGTGAATTGGAACGAATGGAAAATGGTACTGCATCAACCTTTGCCCAAATACTATCAATAGTACCATCAATCGTAACGGTTCCCTTACCGATTTCCATATATGGTTTCATTACTACTTGTCCATAATACTTACTGCTATTTTCCTGATTTCCAGTCAAGTCATTCCATGAACCAGTTGTGTTATTATCGGTAACCTTGATATCCATACCAATTTTTTTCATAACCGCCAAGCCACTGACTGGAATTGTAAAATCTGCCATGTAACCCGTGGTTACATTGTTTCCGTCGGCTGTTACGGTTGCCTGTGCTCTTGTTACTGTATAGGTGTCAACACTTGCACCATCACAACGGCTATCCTGACTATCCACATAAATAGTGATTTTATCTGTGTTATTCACAGTTGCATCTTTAACCTTTACTTGCACCTTAAGACCATTCTCATTCCATATTGGTGAGAAGGTTACTTCGGCATCACCAGCATGGAAGCTATACTGTTTTACCACTGCAGATTCTATATTGTTTGTCTGGATTGCCACTCCATTTAAAATAAATGGCTCTAATTTACTTGCATCAACAAACGCCCAATATGCTGGTTTCGCTTTGAAATTATCATCGAATAGTAATGGACATTGTTTTCTATTACCATCAGCGGCACCACCAACAGAATTGGAAGACTGTAGCCACGATGCGCTATCATGAGTACCCCAAATTGTAATTGCACCAAAATCAATTCCTTCCTCTTCCAAGGAAATTATTGCATCATAGATTGCCTTATAACGATATGCTTGTTTCTGATACTCAGCATTTTTATCACTACCATCATAATCATTACTTGATTTGAAATCAAGCTCAGTCAACTGTAACTCTTTACCTTCACCAAGAGCTGCTGCATATGCTTTTGCAGCACTAACAAATTGTCCCACAGAAGGAGATGACATATCATAATGTGCCTGCATTCCCATACCATCGATTCGAGCACCAGGTGTTGCCTTGATTTCTTTTATCAATTCACAGATTCCAGCTGCCTTAACATCATTTGTATCGTTATAATCGTTATAGAATAATTTTACATCTGCTGGTGCATATGTATTGGCATAAACAAACGCCTGTGTAATAAAAGAACTGTCACCAAATACGTTGTACCAGCTCGATCCGGTAGTTCTTAATCCACCATTACTGTCATTGATTGCTTCATTAACAACATCCCAAGCATAAATCATGCCTTTGTATTTGCTGTCTGCGCCGTCAAAATGATCCATCACCTTAGCGATATAATTTTCTAGTCGTCCCAACATAACAGCACTGCTTACATATGGTTTTGCAGCATCATACTCCTCATGGAAGAACCATTCTGGTGTCTGAGAATGCCATACTAACACATGACCACGAACCTTAATCGGCTCTTTATCTGGATTTGCTTCATTGTAATCATAGATGTAATCCATAATTCCATCCGCATTGCTAAAATTCAGCACTGGATAACCATCTGCTCCGATATTTGGCTGTTGGCCAAGTATAGAATCCGGTTTCATCTCATTTTCAGCAGTAATACTATTAAAATGCTTTGTTACCAACGCCATTCGCACGTCATCACTAAGTGCCGACCCTGGGATGGCAACGCCTGCTTTAGCATTGATGTCCCCGGCAAACTGTTCTTTCAAGTCCTTGATATTGGTCTCAATTTCTTTCTTTGGTGTCTCTACTTCATACATCTGAACATTTGCCACATAAAAGCTACCATAGTTACCATTATTTAATGCCAATCCTTGTTCTGAAATCTTAAAGGTCAGCTTCTCCAAGTCTCCTGTCCATTTCACAAGTAGCGTTCCTTCTATCTTTGTCCATTCTGACGCTGATACGGTTGCAGAACCACCTGTTAATGTCAATTTATCATATTGGTCGCCACTATCATTGCTATCCTTTTTTGTTGTACAAAGCTGTATGGTTCTTGTCTCTGAACCATAATCATCCGCTAACTTTGCATAAAATGATATCTGATAGTTCGTGTTATTCTTCACACGATCAGCAATATCCTGACCAATACATTCCCAGTTCTGGGTTCTGCCTGTAATATAGCCATAGCCCTCACCAAGTATCCCCTGATCAGCAATATCATTTGTGCCCCTTGTAAATTGGGCATCGCTTGCATACGCATACCATGCACTACTTACATCACTAAACTGCGCATCATAAATCAAATTATCGCCTACCACTGCTGCCGCAGTGCCAACCTTAAAGTCATCCACTAGAAATGCTGTATCTGAATCAACAGCGGAAAACACCAAATGGATTCCCTTCATATCTTTTCCATCCTCTGGTGCAACTGTAAATGTTCCCGTTACATTTACCCAATTCTCCGAAGTAAATGTATAACTCTCATCTACATCTGCCAACACCTGTTTTGTATCGGAGTAATCATCTGCATAAATGTAATTCAGTACCAATGCAACCTGTCCTTGTGTTGCTGGCTCAGCCAACTTGGCATAATAGGAATATTCGTATTCAACCCCAGTTTCCAACGAATCCGTCATGTTACTTGCAGCACCCACATAACTGCCTACTGCGGATGGAACAACCTTCATACTCTTACTACCTTCATAGCAATCATCGCTTAAAGAAAGCGTTGCACTTGAATTATACCACCAGTACGGAACCCCACTACCATCCGCACCTTCAAAATTTGTGTTTTTGCTGTCAAGCACATTCTGCGTAATTGTCCGTGCTGCTCCTCCCACTTCTGCCCCCAAGACATTCTGCGGAATCATACTCTCTAGCGTAAATACTGCCGCCATCATGAGTACAACTAGTTTTTTTAGTTTTCTTCGCATAAGAACTCCTTTCTTCTCCAAACATTATATTTTACAATATAATGTTATCAATTTTCAGAAAACAAAGCTTTCAAAAACTTGCTGTCTCATGTGCGAATTTTGCTATTTTAGACACCGATAGCACTTTCCTCTTCATTCCTCCTGCGAATTGCTACTTTAGCCAAAATGACCTCAGACTTACATTTCCTTCTCCAGCATATGTGATATAGATTGGCCAGATGCCATCTGGAATATCGATATCTTCCTCATAACTCTCCCATACATTAGAGAATTTTACTTCGATTCGTGAAAGCACCTTCCCATCCCAGCTAGTTCTGATTTCAAACTCGCCAGATCCATATCCTCTTACAGCAATTCCGATTTTCTTAATATTCTTACACTCAAAATATTTAAAACCAGCAGTAGCGGATTTGGTCATATTGGATATATATCCCACATTCTCATCTCCGTCTCTGCCTTCTTGCATAATCTTGGGAAATCTATCCCCACCGACATAAACAGAGGATTCCTCCATAAATAGATTACATGCTAGATAGGAAGGATATTCCCCGTTCCCCGGAAGTGGACCACCGTTCAAGCCACAGGATGTCATTTCCACCTGTTTGATATAACCGTCTTCGTTTATGCAGATTTCCTCTGCACAGCCTTGCCTACAGTACCATGTACCGTTGGTATGCCTATGATAAAAGATATACCACTTGTCACCAATCTCTACGATACTTCCATGGTTGTTTGCCCCATAAGCCATGGGAAGTTCTGCTGGCTTATAGCTGTCAATATGTAAATCACAGTTACTCACGATTACCCCTTGATATCTAAAGCCTTCTGTAGGCTTACTACTTGTAGCATAGCAAAGCTCATGCATTACCTCTGAGGAATAGATAAAGTAATAGGTATTTCCATGCTTTCTTATAGATGGTGCCTCGAAGAAAGCATGCCCTTCGTATCCCGTCCCTGTACTATATTCACTGCCTGGTACTACAATAGCTGGTGCTTTCTTTATTGTTAGCATGTCCTTCTCAAGAACGGTGGCCATCGCTCCTGTTCTTGACTTATCACCATGACCGCAGAATCCTGTGTAGAGATAAACATTTTCTCCTTCTGTAAGCACACCAGGATCAAACTGGGGCTCATCTCCTTGTCGCTCTCCAAGTCTAGTTCCATCTGAATAATGCACATAACCATAAAACTTGTATTCGCCTGCAGGAGTATCGCAAACAGCCACAGAAACAATACTAACATGATCAAGTACATAATATAGATAGTATCTTCCATCAGGCCCTATCGTTATATCTGGGGCATACAAGCACATCTTTCCCTCTCTGTTAAGCGGATCCTCTGTTTTAGAGTAGATTACCCCTTCACAACGCCAGTTTCCCAAATCCTCTACTGGAGCTGACCAGCATACATAGTCACCCAAACAGAATACGTGACCATTATAATAATCATGAGAGCCATATACATAGACTCTATTATCAAACACATATGGCTCACCATCGGGAATATACTCCCATGATGGTAAGTATGGATTAAATGCTGTTGTTTTCATCGATTTTCTCCTCACTGGACCCCATTAGCCACTGTACTGCTGGTTCTAAGTACTCATTCCAAAATACAAAATCATGTGCCCCTTTACTTTCATGATACACATGTTCTACCTCTTTTTTCTGTAAGAACTCATGAAAATGTCTGTTTTCTTGAATTAGAAAATCTTCTGTTCCACATGCTAAATACATTTCAGGCATTGGTGCATTCTGCTCCTTGATACGTCTCACCAATTCCTCTGGATTGCTATCTCCATGCTCTAAGAGTTCCTCTTTTCCAAACATGAGTCTAAAGTAAGCCTCATTGGCAACGGCATTTCCGCCACCTTCCTCCATCTTCATTACCTCTGATACAATCAGCGCAGAAGAAAAGGCAAATAATTTACCAAAGCGATTCGGAAACTGTAATGCCGTATGAATAGCCCCAAATCCTCCCATGGATAGTCCTCCTATAAAATTATCCTGTCTATCGGAAGATACCCTTAATATCCTTTGCACAAACAAAGGTAGTTCCTCCCCTATAAACGTGCCGTATTTTCTACCTGTTGCTTCTCCGTCCAAGTAAAAGCTATTTTCACCTGAGGGAAGTACCACGCAAAGATTATACTTTTTCGCCACTTCCGTGATGTTACTATTTAGCACCCATTCTGAGTTCCTATTCCCATATCCATGAAGAAGATATAACGCCTTTAGTGGGGTCTGTTGTTCCCCATCTGGCAGAACCACTTTAAAATCCACACATCTTTTTAAACAATCCGAATAAAATTCTACACTTAAAAATGCCATCTTTGCCTCCTAGTCTTTTTCAAAAAAGGAACATTCTACTGGGTAATAGACTTTTTCCTCCTTACCACCATAAAACCAAGTCCCTTTTAGTTATATTTATATAATTATTTTAAAGGATTATTGCCCTTTTCACTTCCTAATCTTTGCCCATGATTTATCAATTCTTGCTAAATAAAAAAACACTGCCCTCTATTTCTAATAAGCAGTGTTTTGAATATGTTACCTCTATATCTATTTTCCTTCTACATCAACAACAACAAACTCCGACTTACAACCTGTTTTAAATTTAATTGCCCAATCTGAAATTCCAGAAGTCACAATAAAATTCGTTTCCTTTCGTTTTTCTAAACCGTATGTTTTATCGTTTTCACCTGTCCACTCGCCAACATAAGTAATCGGAAAGAATTGACCGCCATGTGTATGTCCAGAAAGTACCAAATCAACTTGTTCCTCTGCTTCATTCTTATAATCATGTGGTTGATGATCCATTACAATAATAAATTTATCTTTATCTAGTCCTTGAACTAACTCGTTCATTTGGGCTCTCGAACCTCCCTGTCCTTCTTCCGAGAAATCCTGTCTACCTATAATATAATATCTATCATCAATAAGTACCGTTTCATCTTGGAGAACGATAACCTTATTCTTTTCTAACTCTTCTATCAAGTCATCTCCCGTATAACCTCTGTATCCTGCACGATAATACCCTTTATCATGATTACCAAAAGAAAAATATACTCCATATGTAGTTTGTAATGTTCCAAGTGCTTTGCAAGCAGCAATCATATCTTCCTTCGATGTATCATCATCTACAAAATCACCAGTAATCAGAACTACATCTGGATTCAACTTTTGCATTTGCTCTACATACTTAGTCAATCCTTCGCCATCAAATGTTACACCAACATGTGAATCCGCAAATTGAATAATTCTTAGATTTCCAACATTTTTTTCAGTTTCAATTATATAGTTTGTTTCCCAGACATGATGTGCCAGAAACCAACCTACTGATAAATACCCTATCGTAATAACTACTGCAATAAGTCCTGAATAATATTGTTTGAACGTTTTTTTACAATACTTTTTGATAAGCCAAAATATAAAATCGCACAATAGCCAAAACATGATTAAATGAAGCATGCAAACAATAGCATTCATATATCCTATAATCAACCCTATGATAATAGTAACCAATGCAACAGGTATTATACTTGCAACAATCCTTATTTTCTTATTTCCCTTTGCCATATTCTCTATCGTCTTAAATTTGTATAATCGACTAACTAGATAGGTAAATCCTGCCCCCATTGCTAAAAGCATCGCTATTAAGATAAACACCCAAATCATATCGTTTGTATCCTCCCATTTTTTCGTTCTTTTTCTATATATTCTATCTCTTTCAACCAAATAAAACAACCCTCGGTACTCCTATCTACTGGTAACATTTATAATGATACTATTTTCTTATTCAAAAGAACTTCCATATGAAGTCCAAAAAAGTCTTTGCAAAATAGCTTCATTCTCTATTTTGCAAAGACTCCATTAAATTACCAACCAGAACTACTGTAACAGAGAAAGTACTCCCTGCGTTGATTCATTTTCCTGTTCAAGCATAGCCTTACCAGCTTGAGCAATTATATTCTGCTTCGTGTACTTAACCATCTCGTGCGCCATACTCATATCACGAATCCTACTTTCGGCATCCTGCATGTTCTCCATCACGTTATTTAAATTGTTAAGAGTGTGTTCTAAACGATTTTGAAAAGCAGCAACAGTTGAACGCTGCGTAGATACTGTCTGGATAGCATCTTTAATCGTATCACTTATATTCTGTATATTGTTACCGTCACCGACAGACAAACCTTTAACTCCTAAATCCTTCGTGTACATAGGTCTAATTTCCATCTCCAAATCAGATGAAGTTGGGCTCTCTGGGTTTAGTTTAATTGTTATGATAACCCCCTTTAGTAATACAAATTTATTGTATCCTGTCATTTCGACAATACCATCAATTTCAGTTACTAGTTGGTCAACTTCATTTTGAATAGCACCTCTATCTTTTTCGTCTACAACTACTGTTGCCACTTCATACATTCTTTGAAGTATATTCTGGATTTCTGATAATGCACCTTCTGCAGTCTTTGCTATGTCAATACCGTGCTGTACATTTGCATGATTTTGATTCAAATCACTAACTTGTGCTCGCATTTTTTCGGATATGGCAAGTCCTGCTGCATCATCTGCTGCACGATTGATTTTGTAACCAGATGACAATTTTTCCGTTGATTTTGAGTTAGAGGTTGCATTTCCTGCTATTCCTCTATTGTTGTTCATTGCTGACATATTGTGTTTTACTTCCATACTAATTACCTCCTTTGATTGCCCCCGCAAACTTGTTTGCAAAGATGTTTTGCAATTATTCAGTATTCTAATGTAAAGTCTTAACAAAAAATTTCTTACTTACATTATACACCAACAGGAAGAAAATAGCATTCATCATTCTTAACATTTAACCTAAATCAAAACAATAACTGCACCTGCTGCAACAAAAACACCTGCCACTGCTTCTGTCGCAACACCAACAATATCTCCTACCGTGACTTGAGATACGGCATATAGAGTTGTTACTACATCTTTAACTGTTGCCGTACTATCTCCCAACCTTATTCCAAGTGTTGCTGCTTCCCTAATAGTCATTAATTCAATTGGGAATGGTAATACAATATGTCTAATCTCCTTTGTATCCTGAATGAAACGCAATTCTAACTCTCCCGGCAATATACTCTCTGGATTGTCTTCCGCTCTTTGAAGTAAGGACTTACTAACTTCCTGAATTACATTCGTTGCATTCTCATGCGGAAGGACAATATATTGAACCATTCGTGGTGCTTCAATCACTTTGTATGTAACTCCCCACTCCACTGGTAATCCAAATTCCGCCAAAACATCTCTTGGTGATTCAATTAACCGTTTCTTTAGCTCATCATCATCCCAACATTTAGACACCAATTTCCCATAATTCAACCTATTCTTCATTGCCTTTTCATCCATAATATCACTCCTTTATTTATACTAACTCATAGTTACCATTTTCCAATATTCCTGCTTCAAACAACTTATTAATAATAAAATACGATTGTTCTGGAGCAATCTTCTGTTTTTCTAGTAAATCTTCTGCTAACTGATCCGCTGAAATTTTTTCATTTAAAACAGAACGTCCAACATAATGAAATGTATTTTCCGTTTCTTTATTTATGTGTTCTAAAATCGTGCGATATCCATTTTCCTGCTTTATTTTATATGTATCTGTAGATAAATCATACACTACATTGTTTTTAAATCTTAATGGTGCTTTTGTATTTAGTTCTTTACTCATATTATCTTTTATCATCGCCTCTAGGCATAATGCGAAACTAGCACTATCATTAAACACTCTTTCATCCCACACCATTTCCCCTGTTGGATGTTTTGCATCTGTAATACAAGGAGTAACAAGTCGAATTTGTTTACGAACCATATTAACAACAAATCCAGAAATGCAGCAGATTGTTTCATTATTATATAATTCTGCTGTACCATTCGTTTGAAGAAATTCTCTCCCTGTTATAGAAAACTTATTTGAAACTGCCTCTTTAAATTGTGGTAACAATTCTACAAATAATAATTCTTCTGGTGTAAAATACTCTAAAATATCAAAGAACTTTTTTAAATCAAGAACAGAAAATCTATGAATCTTAAACTCATGCTCTCTTACCCTATCTAAAAATCTTCTCATACGTTCTGGATTTCGCATAGCTGCTGTTGTCGTCACTTGTGGTACTAATCCCAGTATATTATAGAACTCTTGACTAAATTCCTCGTATGCAGAATTATCAAACGGTTCTGTGGCATAATAACAAGTACCTGTCGCTCCTGCCTCTCCTAATACCTCTTTCACAACATGCAGTATTTCCTTCCAAAGCTTCATATTTTCAGAAGAGTTCTCATAACATCCTTTTAATTTTCCAGCATTCAATCCGCAAAAGGTACAACCTACAGAACAACCATCTGTCAATTCAAATATAATCGGAGCATGAACCATCGAAGCATTTCTTTCCCCTAATTTCAGCCAGCAACGATTCACCTGCATTCGTCTCCATCTAGCAAATTTTCTATTCTTAGGTACACAACCTGCCGTTTGTAGATAGGCACGATGCATAATTTTATCCGTAATAAATTTTTGATAATTTACCGCTGCATCCGATAATGGACTTCCATTTTTCTTTTGCTCTATATAATACTCATTGTCATATAATACACGTATCTCTTCTAGGGAAACGTCTAAATTATACTCCTTAATTGCCTCTTCTAATTCTTCTTTGCTCTTTTCCTGAAACCCTGGTACAATTGTCCAAAGTTCAAGGAATCTTTTTATATGCGATATTTGATGGATTATATCTTCATCATAATCAAAATTTATTCTTTTCGCCTCTATGCTATTCATTACTCTCCCTCCATCCATTAACATCTATAAATCCAAAAGGTGATTTATCCTTTTCAAACGGAAACTCCAAATTTTCCGTTGCCAAAGCTAACACCTCCTCATGAATTGAAATTACTAATTGTTGTTCTATCAAATACTTAATTGCTTCTTCTATCTCAGATATAGCAAATGTCTCCTTATACTTTTCCAAAAGAAACACCTTCTTTTGAGAAGTCCTGCATTCTGAATATATCTCTTTCTGTATTCCCACTAACGTATAATATGTTTTCTTTGCAATTTGACGAAAATCTAAAATCTCTATTTTATCGGGATATGTAAACATCTGCAAACGATCACCTTTTCGCAGAAAGTTTTCAGACCAGTCATAATATGCCTTTGTTAGTTGTTGATAAACTTCATCTTTATGTGGCAAATCATAATAGTCTTCCTTATCTTCGATTCCACAAGGTTCATAATTGTACGCCATACCTTTAATAAATTCCTTATTCCCTGCGTAAATATAGTCATATACTTTCATCGGCTCCAATTCCAATCCATACTGTTCTGGATTGTTTGTATATACACTATACTTTTGATATATAATGTGATTTAAATTATTCGGTGATTGCAAATGGCTTAAAAGTGGCATCACATCTAGTAATTCCTTTAACCATTTTTTCTCTTCTCCAGGAAACCCGACTAATATATTCCACGACACTTTCATTCCATATGTTCTGCAATTTCTTAAAAGTTCAATATGGCGTATTGCCGTATTTCCTTTGTGCATCAGTTGTAGGATGTCGTCCTGCAAATTCTCAATTCCAGGCTGGATGAATGTAAATCCCGCCTCTCTCAGATTTTTAATATCTCCCTCCGTTAGATTTGACTTGATTTCACAGAACAGAGAATACCCTCTATCTTGTTGTTTCAATTGTGGTATTAATTCTCTAAGATGCTCATTACTTAAAATACTATCCGTAAACAGGAATTGCTTTATGTTATATTTCTCCGATTGCTCATTTAGTTCTTTCAGCACTCTCGCTACACTTTTTTGACGATATTTTCTTGTCACACTTCCAAGACCACAAAAAGTACAAGGATTCTTTTCTCCCCACCAACATCCACGTGACCCCTCAATAAGAAGCGTTGGTTGGATGATTTTATCAAATCCATATTCTTTTAATGCTTCAAAATATTCACTATAGTCAGGTACTGGCACAGCATCCATATCTTCTGTGATTGCATAAGGTGCTTTATGTATAACACTTTTTCCTTTTATTATCGTTCCATAGGGAAGATTTTCCCAGGGTTCTCCTCCTAATATTTTTACACACAATTCACCAAAAGAATGATCGGCTTCCCCCGAAAAAACATAATCTACATAAGGAATATATTCGGAAATTGTAACACCCATATCGGCTGCACATTGTGCACCACCCATAATCGTAATAACCGTAGAATCTAACTCTTTAATTCTCTTACATAGAGCAAAACTAGCATTATTCTGCTGAAAAGTTGATGAACACCCTATTATTTTTGGAGAATGACTTAATAAATAATGCGCTGTTTCATCTATAAATTTTTCCACTTGCTCTTTTACATAAAAAAACGACTCTTTCACTAAATTGAAATCAAAATAATTGATTTTCTTGTGTTCTCTCCCAAATCCTTCAATCCCTTGAAAATATTCTTCGAAATTATCCCCATTTGCAAACCCAGCACATTCAGAAAAAACGGCTTCTCCAGTCATATAAAGCACTCCTGGTGCTTGTACACGTTCATAATGTTTTGCACCTATCATATGTGCAAACCTTAAATTCGCATAATCTATCCCACATGATAACCCCGATGACTCCACATCACATTTAAGGATACTAAGTGCTAAGCTTGGTTGAAACAATAATGAAAATGGCATCTGAACAAGACAAACATCTTTCACGTTACCCCTCCCCCTTCATTTTTCTTTACTAAATATTAGCATCCTTATTTTTCAAAATCAATACATTATAAGTATAAACATATCTGTTTTTTTCGACACAAAAAAACAGCACCAAGTCCCATATATAAAAATACGAAACCTGATGCCATTTTCCTAAACGTTCTTATCCACACTAGACAGAATTGATAAATCTAGTAGTGAGTCAACGTTATCTTCAAGAATATTGCTATTTAGCACTCTGTTAGCTGCTTGATCATGGTGATTGTCTTTGTATCGAAAGTACAATTGCTCTTTCTCAGCTTCTGTCATTCGTCTACCATTATCAATAACCACCGGAAATACTGAACTCATACCAAAATAGTCCATATCGTAACCTCCTATTCTATCAGATATGTTTATTGTGTCATCTATGCAGATTTTTATTCAGCAATTACACTTCACAACCACATTTCTGTTTTGGAATAGAGCGGTTAATTATATTAAAAACAATAAGAATTACAAAGCGAACAAACCGTAACTTCCGGTATTCCCACATAATCAACAGGAAGTTCCGCTGTAATTACATGTTCCTTTGTATCAGTTATATGGAAGAAGTTATCGGATAAAATCACACGAACTCCATGAACTGTAATCTCCGTAAATGCTGCAAACACATTACTTTGTAATGTAATTTGTAACGTATTCTCCATTCTTTCCGTTTTTACATTAACTGATGCATTCTTTAAATTCATATGCTTATATGGCTTTAATACTTCCACTTGGGAACTGCTTGTTCCATCTGAATTTGTGAATCTAGCTTCAATAAATAAATCTTTTTCCTTACCATTTACAAACTCTGCTACATCAATTCCTGCTATATGTTCAACTGTAAGTGCCTTTGTCTCTATATCATTTGACCACTCATAAACGATATTGCAATCCATATCTTTCACGTATAATGTTACATTTGAAGTGGCATCAATTAACGTTTCATTCTGTACGTATGGAATAAAGCGAGTGCCTTCTACTTTCAAACTACCAAGGATATCCGCATAGAAATGTCTTGCCATATAGTGAAGTGCTTTCCATCTTCCATAGTAATCAATACTAGCCCAAGATGCCACTGGCCAGATATCATTTAACTGCCAGTAGATTGTGCCCATACATCGACCTCGATTTCGTCTCCAGTGCTCTACACCAGCTTTGATTGCGATTCCCTGTAAGACTTGGCTTACATAGGTTAAACTCGCAAAATCCTTAGGATAAAGGAAATTATCAGAGATATAGCGAAGAATCTTTGCATTCGCTGAATCATTTTTTTGGTGGCTTTCCATTACCTCTGAGAATATATTTCTGTCCTCTGCCACTGTAAATGTTTCAATTGTCTCCATACAAGGGAACGATTGAAAACCAAACTCCGAACAGAAACGGAAGAAATAATTTTCATAATCCGTAAATGGTTTCTCCCCATGCCAAACTTCCCAATAATGTCGATCTCCAATATCATCGCTGTCAGGTTTATCAAACCCTCCACCTGACGATGGAGACGATGGCCAATAAAATGTCTCTTCATCTTCTTCTCGAAGTGTCTGCGGAATCAATTCTTCAAACATGGTCAAATAATCTTGTTTTAATGCATCAGAATGATCACGGAACTCACCCCAATTCACCCAAGCTGATTCCTGCTCATTGTTTCCACACCATAGACCTAGACACGCATGATGACGAAGTCTTCTTACATTGTCCCTTGTTTCCTCTATGATGGATTGCTTTAACTCATCTGTTAATTCATACACATTGCAGGCATACATAAAATCCTGCCAAACAATCAAACCTTTTTCATCACACATTGTATAGAATTCATCGGATGGATAATATCCACCACCCCAAACTCGCAGGCAGTTAAACCCTGCCTCTGCCGAGGAGTCAATTATATACCTTGTACGCTCTGGTGTAATAAATGAGTAAACACAGTCTTCTGGAATATAGTTTGCACCTTTTGTAAATATCTTCACTCCATTGATACACAACGCAAACTCTTCTCCATAGCAGTCTTTTTCTCTGCTAACTGTTAGCGTTCTTAAACCAATTCGATACACTTTCTCATTAAGAATGCTTCCATCTTTCTTTAGTACTGCTTTCACCGTATAAAGAGGTTGCTTTCCGTATCTGTTTGGCCACCAAAGTTGCGGTTGTTCTATTGTGCAAGTATTACAATCCAAACACACTGTGTCTCCATCTGGAGTTGTCAATGTGTATTCCATTGATAAATCAGAATATAATTCTAATGCTTTTTCTAGCTTCACTCTTTCACCAGAATCTAATTTCACTTCTGCATCTGCCTGCAAATAAACCATACCATTTTCATGCTTTTGCTTAAATCGAACATCTTCAAGAGTTGCCACTTCAAAGCCACGAATGTAGATATCCCTCCATATTCCCATATCTGGCAATTGTGGGCCCCAGTCCCAACCAAACATAGAATGTGCTTTACGAATATACTGATTTGCTTTCATCGTACCACTCGATACAAAATGAATCTCTTTTCCTTGTTCAGGCACATGGTTTTCAATATATGTAATCGGCGAATATATATGGATACGTATCGTATTTTCACCATCTACTAACATATCTGTACACGCAATCTGATATCTTACATGCATGTTATCTACTGCTTTAAGTAACGTATCATTGAGATAAATATCAGCAATCGTATCAATTCCATCACACATTAATTCATAAACTTTACCTTCTTCTTTGTGCATCGAAAAGCTTCTTGAAAATACAAAATCCTCACGTAACATTTCTCTTGTAAAATATTCATTTGTTCGGTAATACGGATTATCAAGTAATTGATTTCCCATTAACCCTGATAATACAGAACCAGGGATTTGAACATTACATTCTGTAACATCACAAGATATCTCCTTGTTTGTTTCAAATGTTTTGCCATCAGCTCGACTTAATAACCATTCTCCATTTAGTTCAATCATATGTTGCCCCATACATTCTTCTCCTTATCTTTTTGTTTATAATTTTTTATATTTTAACTTTCATTTTAACTTGTTTTCTAGTTTGTATTTTCTCTTTTCAACCTCCTAATATCAGAATTAATTTATTCATTAAACTACTTAATTTAAGTATATCAATTTAACTCCCAAATTACTATCCCTAATTTACAAAAATATTTAAAAATTAAAACACCATACATTCCATTTCAATATGGAACATACAGTGTTTTATAATATTGCATCTCTTTCCTTTTTCAAACAACTAACCAGCCATGCCCTAATAATGCAAATGACGAAATTCCAACGGTGTATAACCCGTTATACTTTTAAACATCGCAATAAAATGACTCGTATCATGATACCCCACACGAAAACTAATCTGTTGAATTTCCAACTCTGGGCGATTTACAAGAAACTCTTTTGCTTTCAGCATACGATAATTTGTCAGATACATAGAAGTCGAACAACCAAGAAAGCGTTTAAACAATCTCGAAAGATACTGTGGCGACACATAAGCGATATCTGCAAGATATTGTACGGTAATATCTTCCGAATACTTTGTTTCAATTTCTTTTATTATTGGCAATACATATCGCTGATATAATGGTTGTTCCAAAAATCCCCGATAATCTTGAACTGGGTTGACATTCATAAGAAATACATAGCAGTCAATTGATAATTGAACTGGATTAATCTGTTGGTTCTCATGAAGAGATATCGTATGGTTAATCCAATTCTGAAACGAAAATCCTTCATGGTCTGCTACGGGAATATATCGTTCATGTCCTACTATTTTACTGATGTCTGTTTCTAATGCACCTGAAAAAGTCACAAAAGATGTTCTCCACTCCTCTTGGTTTGAATAATAAGAATGCGGAACAAATGGTGCAATCAAAACACCTGTCCCTTCTGGTAAGCTCAATTGTTTTCCATCAATAACAACTTCTCCTAATCCACTTTCTGTCTGTAACCAATGGTAATGTGGAAATCCTTTTGGTCGCTCAATATTTTCCTGATACCACTGATTACCGATGCTGTCAATCGTCAGAGGAAGTTCACGAGAGGATAATTCAAAATAAATTGGCATAGCAATCTCCTTGTTTCGAAATGTTATATTATTCAGTTTAACATATTATACTTTTCTTGAAAATAATCAATTATAATAGAGTCATCAAAGTTGCTGTGAATGATTTGTATTAATAGTAACGTGAATATTTTGTGTTAACAATAACGGAATCAAATATTTAGGAGGAATATTAACTATGACAGCATTTAAAAGAATCTTATATGGTGGTGACTATAACCCAAACCAATGGCCTAGAGAAACTTGGTCTGAGGATATAGAGCTTTTCCGTAAAGCAAACATCAACAGTGCAACAATCAATGTATTTTCATGGGCAAAAATTCAACCATCCGAAAACGAATATTATTTCGATGAATTAGATGATATTATCGACATGCTTAGCAAGGAAAATTATGATATCGTTCTTGCAACCTCTACTGCTGCATTACCTGCATGGATGTTCAAAAAGTATCCAGAGGTTGCCCGTGTGGATTACCAAGGCCGCAAACACAAATTTGGACAAAGACACAACGCCTGCCCAAACAGCCCTGTTTACCAAAGATACGCACAAGCTCTTGCGACAAAACTTGCTGAGCGTTACAGTGGGAACAAGAATATTACTTGCTGGCATATCAACAATGAATATGGTGGAGAATGCTACTGCGACAATTGCGAGAAAGCATTTCGTGTATGGTTAAAAGATAGATACAAAACGATAGACGCTGTAAACAAGGCATGGAATCTGGAATTCTGGGGACATACTGTTTATGAATGGGATGAAATCGTTCTGCCAAATGCTTTAGGGGAAGGAATCGGTGATACCGCTACTGCTTTCGCCGGAATCTCTATTGATTACTGCCGTTTTAACTCTGACAGCTTACTAAATAATTTCAAAATGGAACGTGATGCCGTTCGTGCTGTTTCTCCTAACGCCTTGATTACTACAAATCTAATGGGTACATATAAAGCCCTAGACTATTTCAAATGGGCAAAAGAGATGGATATCGTATCTTGGGATAACTACCCTGCCTATGATACTCCTTGGAGCATGGTAGCGATGTGTCATGATTTAATGCGCGGATTAAAAGGGCAACCATTTATGTTAATGGAGCAAACGCCAAGTCAACAAAACTGGCAAGCTTATAATTCACTTAAAAAGCCAAATCAAATGCGAGCACAAAGCTATCAAACTATAGCTCATGGTGCAGATACAATCCAGTTCTTCCAACTTAGACGTTCTGTCGGTGGCTGCGAAAAATTCCATGGTGCGGTAATCGGACATGTTGGAACAGAAGATACTCGTGTTTTTCGTGAAGTTACTCAACTTGGTAAAGAACTACACTCACTTGGAGATGAACTTTTAGGTGCTTCCAATCCTGCAAAAGTCGGAATTATCTTTGATTGGGAGAACTATTGGGCACTAGAGTATACGTGTGGCCCTAACAGCGATTTAAAATATGTTGATCAAATCCATCAATATTATGAGTATTTCTATGAGAAAAACATTGCGGTTGATATGATTCCTGTTGATGCTGATTTATCCAAATATAATGTAGTAGTTGCTCCAGTTCTCTATATGGTAAAAGACGGAATGCAAGAAAAACTAGAAAGCTTTGTAGAAAATGGTGGCGCACTAGTTACTGGATTTATGAGTGGAATTGTAAATGAGTCTGATAATGTACATCTTGGAGGATACCCTGGCCCACTTCGTAAAATGGCAGGCGTTTGGGTAGAAGAAATCGATGCACTAGCACCAGAGCAATGCAATGCAATCCGATTTGCAGATGGTACAGAGTCAACTTGTCACCTTCTATGTGATATTATTCATCTGGAAGGTACTGAGAGTGTAGCTGATTATAACAGCAATTTTTATGCATCTACTCCTGCTGTGACTAAAAATTCATTTGGTCAAGGAACTGTTTTCTATGTAGGAACGCAGTTGGAGAAACAGGGATTAGAGAAGGTTCTTGATTTGGTATCTGCAGAATCTGGCTGCAAACCGATTATTGATACGACTACTAACTTGGAGATTGTTTGCCGTAAAACGGATAAAGCATGTTACTATTTTGTTATTAACTTTACAAAGGAAGTTCTTCCGCTTCCTGAGATATTTGTTGGTAAAACTGATCTGTTATCAAAAGATATCTTAACAGCAGAATACACGTTAGCTCCTTATGATGTTGTTTTGGTATGTGTTGAGGATTAGGGCGTATTTGAAAATTATTGGCTTTCTTCACTAAGCAGAGCAGACAAAGAGGCTGTCGCAGAATAAAATTTTTCTATAATATAGAGGTGATATCAGTTGAAAAATATCACTCTATATTGTGGTTTAAACTTATTCTGTGACAGCCTTTCTTGTTTTATGTCTACTTAATCACCTTGTACATTTTTTCCTACTCATTCTGCAAGTTCTTTCATTACATTTATTGATCCCTATCATCTTCCAAACCACTGTAAGCCACATCTTCTGTCACATCGCCTTGACAGTTATCTATTACATAGCCTGTTCTGTGGGTATTTACAATGTCAGTCAGCATATCGACCCTGCTTCTCAAAGCCTTGCAAAGTGCATCACACCGATTCTCATCTATGAATAAAGACCCCCTAACCAGTTCCCGTAACTCTTCATCAATTCCATAGAGTGCATTTAAGTCAAGCCAGTCAAAGGAACTTACTAGCTTAATCTGCTCTTCGTGATCATTCTTAAATGGCTTGCACCCTACTTTTGACCTTGTGCCAATCATCATGGTAGGTTTATCAAACCAGAGCGATGTACCACTATCAAAAATCGGAGCTGCCCCTATATATTCCAGTGTTTCTGCATTACGAACTACACCAAAATTATTCTGGTGTCTGTCCTCATTCACAATCAGATAATCCAAGACCATCATACGGTCAAGAGATTCTTTTATCTCTGGAATTCCATATGCCTTACAACAGTCAAGATAGTGCTGATAGATTGATACATGATTCTGTTTTTTCATAGTCTGCATCAAATGCCATGCGGAAATGAGGTCTGTTTGTGTTGTAATAAAATCCTCGCACACGCTATATGGATAATCATCTTCTATCAATAAGGAATATTTCACATGCTTGATATCTAAGCGTTTCATAATACTACTTGCTAATACTTCATTATAAGGTTCCTGTTGTGTAGCACCACTTCCACCTTTGATTAGGCAACGCTTTCCATCTATAATCTTCCACTTTTTCTTTAGCCATCCGTCCGATGTATTATCTGGAGACATCAAACTTATATAATCACCAGAAGAACCTTTTCCAAATAGAATATTACCTACATCATCAGAAAATGAATGTTCAAAGAAGTTGACCTGTGACCACTCTATTCCAGAGCCTGCTGGACAAATCCAATATTGATCAGAAAGACTAAGTCCCATACATTTTTCCAACAGTTTCTGTGTTGTGGAAATATTCAGCTCCTCCAACGCATTTCTAATACCAGCACGGCTAGCAGGAATGGCTCTTCCTTTCCACCACTCATTCAATGCAGCTCGGTTTATCACGCCTTTTTTCACTGGTATTCCCACTGGCACATGACTTTCAGAATATACATGACCGATAGCAGAAATCGCACACGTCGCCTCATCAAGCTCTATATCAGCCACAGAAATGTTTTTGTGCATTAGAATGTATTTTTTCATACCATCTGCCATCTCCCCATCTCCTCACTTATAATGACTAATTATAACAGAGAAACGTCCTGCTTTCAATCAGTCATTCTCGCATTTTCTGTCACGGTTCACAACAAACGTAACCCAGCCTAGAATACTTATAATTAATCCCTGCATAGTTTTTTCTTCTTCTATCAAGTATAATTCATATTATAAACAACGGCCGTTGCAAAAAAGAAAAGAAAGAAGGAATTCTATATGAAAAACAATACTGGGCAACTTAGAGATTGGGCAATTAATAAAATCAAAACGGAATATCCAAACGACATTGCAATACTTATAGCACTTGAAGGACACTCTGTAAATGGTGATGGACACGGAGAATGTTTCGACTATTTCGTACCAGCAACAGAGCGAGGAAATGAATTAGCACAAACATTTATAATCGGTGATGTAGGGCATGACTTGTATCCTCGTTCCTGGGAAAGAACCGAACGAACAGCAAACCTTGAAGATTATGCTACTCTCTGTCTTGGAAATGCAAAAGTGGTATACAGCCGTACAAAGGAAGATGAAGAACATTTTTTATCACTTCAGAAGAAACTGTTTGAGAATCTTGCCAATCCCAATTTTGTCTACAAAAAATCATTAGAGCAACTCAACATCGCCATGGACTTATATCGTACTATGATGTTTGAAGAACGATTATATAAAGCTCGAATGGCTGCTGGAATCATTCATGACTACCTTTCATTAGCTGTTTACTATCTAAACGGAACATATAACAAAGATTGGAGAAACGGCCCTGTGGAGCAATTGTTGAAGATGAAGGAGCTTCCAGAAAATTTCATCGAGTACTACAAAGCCATAACACGAGCAGACTCTGTAAATGAATTAAGAAGTCTAGCATATTTAACGATTAAAACAGCACGCCAATTTATTGCTACTTATAAACCAGTTCAAGAGAAAACAACTGCAAACAATGATTTTTCAGGGCTTGCAGAATGGTATCAAGAACTAAGTCTTACATGGAGAAGATTGTACTTTTACTGTGATACTAAAAATATAGATGCCGCTTTTTCAGACGCATGTAATCTTCAAAATGAATTAAATATCGTAGGTGAGGAATTTGGTTTAAAGGAGATGAATTTACTAGAAGATTTCTCTCCAACAAATTTAGAAAAATTCAAAGAAACTGCTCATGAGCTAGAAAATTACATCGTTCTTCAAATTAAAGAACACGGAATCATCCTTCGAAAATTCGATACACTAGAAGAATTTTTAGCACAGAACTAGAAAAGGAGGTCTTTCATTTGAAATATAGAAATGCATCCGAAATTCTCCCCGATGAACTGCTAAAGGAAATCCAAAAATACGCATCAGGAGAAGTTCTATATATCCCATCAGAAGGAAAACGCAAAGAATGGGGATCAGGTTCTGGAGCAAGAGTTTTTTATGAGCAGAGAAATGAAGATATCCGATATAAATATTTTCATTTAAAGACGAGTATAGAGGCTCTGTGTGAGGAGTATTCGTTGTCGGATGAGACGATTAAAAAGATTTTGTATAAGTAAACTCTTATCCTAAAATTTCTATCTGTTGTTAGCATTACATATAATGAAGAAATATTCACAATCATATACCACAACAATAGAAAACATAAATCTTTTTTATTACTATATGTACTACTTTATTGTATTGGACTACGTATTCCCTAATCATTATCGCTTACCTTTTTTTAGCCAAACGATTAAGTTAATTAGAATTATACCAATACTAATAATGAGCATTGTCGAACACACTTTAATATCCAATGAATTTATCACGTTCGCCTCAACTCTTCTTACTAAATAAAATATGTTTGACAAAACTATCAAAAAAGCTAACGGAAAAAGATCTCTTATAATTTTTTTTAACATTTTTTACTCCTTTGTTTTATAATGTCAAATACATTATAGATGTTTCTTGAAAAGATTACAATATATACATATTTTTCATTAAAAACCGCTGCTCTTTTGTTAGACTATATGGACATTCAAACTATTGCAGAAAAAACAGGTTTAACTTTAGAAGAAGTAGAAGAACTCAAGAAACCAAACCAATAAGAATCCAACAAAAAATACTTACGGAAATAAGTAACACACTACTATTCCCGTAAGTATTTTTCTATTTTTAGTCGCCACTAAAATAAATTTCTTCTTCTATTTTCTCAGCTATCAAAAAGCCAAAAGGAAATGAAATCCTCGAAACCACCAACCAATTACTACTCATTCCATACGCATCTGTACATGTGTACTGATTACTTCTGTACCAATTCCTGTATATCAATTACTTCCTTACCAACAAAGTAGATATGCAAAACTTCGTAACCTTTCCTTGCTTCTTCGCTGCTGTCCTATAATTAAGAAACGATAGCGAAACACCTATAGTACTTCTTAGTGTGTACAACCACAACCTAGGAAGGCGAGGCAAGGACGCCGAGCCAGTCCGAGCTAGGGCATGTCTGAAAAATGCTTGTACTGGACTGTGCACTCAACTTAGTGGGGTGGAAGTTCAAAATTCAGGAGGTGTAGCGGGCTACATTGACTGAATTTTGAACTTTCAGACCGCTGAGTTGAGGGTGCAGAACAGTGCAATGATTTTTAAGACATGACCGTAGGCAGGATGCCGAATCGAGGACGATTCCGTACCCCTTTCAAAACCCCTGCGTACACACTTAGAAGCACTTAGGTGTGAAGCGTGTTTCGTATTATAGAACACCAGCGAATACGCTTCGAAAACCTCCCAAGTTTTGCCTCCACAACCTACCCCTTAACAGCTCCCGCAACCATACCTTTAATAATTTGTTTACTAAACACAAAGTACATAATAATGATTGGTGACATTGTTAACAACATCGCTGCCATAATCTTCGGATAATCCGAACTAAATTGTCCACTAAATTGCTTCATTGCCAAAGGTACTGTTTGTAAACGAGTTTCTGACAGAAGAACTAAGGCAAACGAGAATTCATTCCAACATGCAAAAGTCTGTATAATTGCAATTGTTGTTAGAATAGGCTTTGTTACAGGAAGAATAATACTGAATAACGTACGGCTAAAGCTACTCCCATCGATAGCCGCTGCCTCTTCCAAAGCAACCGGAATTCCCTTCACAAAGCCTTCTACCAAGAATATTGCTATGGGCAAACCAAATGCTACATACGGTATAATTAATGTATACCATTTATCCGTTAATCCTGCATTTTTAAATACAATATAGATTGGCACTAATAATGAATGAATTGGAATTAACATTCCTAGTAAGAAAACAAAATAAATAACTCTGTTTAATTTAAACTGAACTCTAGCAATTATGTAACCTACGATAAATCCACAAAGTATAATTAAAAGAACAGATAAAAATGTTGTTCTCAAACTATTAAACATTGAATCAAATATATGATAATCTGGATTCTCTAAAATTCTTTTATAATTTTTTAAAGTAGGATTTGATGGTAATCCAACGACATCAGCATTAAAAACTCGCTTTTCCTTTAAAGAGGAATAAAACATCCAAATCAAAGGGAAAATGCAACTTAACGAAAAGATAATTAATACTGCATTGGTAAATACTTTCGAAAAAATATGTCTTGATTGTTTTTCCATTATGCAACCTCCTTATCTCTTGACAAAAAGGATATTAATTTCTGCGAACCAAGAATAACAACTAAACTTAAAACAAATATACCAATCGAAATCGCGCTACCATATCCCATATTTTGTTGATCGAATGAAATTTTATAACCATACATAGCCATTACCATCGATGATGTTCCTGGGCCACCTTTAGTCATAACATAAATATGATCGAATGCTTTCATGTTACCCGCAATACAAAGAGTAACACATACTAACAATGTATTCTTTATCAATGGAAGTACTATGTAGATTGCTCTTTGGAATGAATTTGCTCCATCAATCTCAGATACTTCAAAAATTTCTTGATCGATAGATGATATCGCGGATAGAATAATAACCATGTAATATCCGATGAACTGCCAAATCAAAGGAATTGCAATTAAAAGCATAACCAATTTCGGCTCATTTAACCAAACCTTTGCGCTATCACCTTTTCCTATCAATTCTAAAAACCAATTAATTAAACCTCTTTTGTAATCATATATCATTGTCCATATGAAACCAATTGATACTGCGGAAACTGTACTTGGAAAAAATCCAAATGTACGATGAATTCCTTTGAGTTTTGTATATCTTGAATTAATCATCAATACAAAAACAAATGCTAAACCAATCTGCCCTATAATACAAGCAGCAACTAGATACATATTATTACCAAACGAATGCCAAAATGTCTGATCTTTAATTAAATCTATATAATTTTGAAGTCCGTTAAAAGTCTTCTTCGGACCACCTTTCCATTCAAAAAAACTATAATACAATGCTGTTAGCAGCGGAACAAAAACCGAAAAAACATAAATCAAAATTGGAACTAGTAAGTATAAAAACAGAACTCTTTTCTTGGGCCGTATAGAGCTAAGCATAGACTCCCTCCTCGTAATCTTATAGAATAACTGGTTTTCATTTCTTGTAATGAAAACCAATTATTCTATCAAATATATCTAAGCCATTACTAAAATAGTATTCTAGTAATTATAATCTTAGTAGTTACTTTCATATGCTTTTTGTGCATTTGCAGCAACTGTTTCTGGATCAATTTCACCATTAACCATTGTTTGTAAATCACTGTTTAATACATCCCAAATAGCACCATTTAAGAAGGAATCGTAGATTTCACAACCTGGATTTTCATAGAAGTTATAAAATGCTTTTGTAAATTCATCGAATTTGCTTGTATCAATAGCTACTTTTGTTAATGAAGATAAAGCATAATTTTCAGCTACGTATGTAGCGAAGTCTGCACCTGTTAATTTGTAAGCTAAATCAACACAAGCTGCTAATTTATCAGGATCATTTGCAACTTTTGCATTAATAGCAACTGCATAACCCATACCAGTATTATGTGTATTTGTTGTACCTGTTGCTCCTGCTGGTTGAGGAATTACAGCAAATTTTGTTCTTGCATATAAATCTGGATCATTTGCTTTTAATGTTGCTCCGATATAAGAAGCATCCCAGTTACCAGCAATCATTGCTGATGCAGAACCATCGATATAGTACTCTCTTGCATCTTCATTTGTAATTGCATTAAAGTCTTTGTTAAATACACCAGAAGCAAAGATATCTTGTGTGAATTTTAATGCATCAACAAATGCTTGATCTGTAAACTTTGCACCTGTTTTCTCAATTAATGAATGATACCAATCAGAACCAGTGAATCTATCACCCACTGTAGATAGGAAACATGAATTCATATTCCATTTTCCTTTGTTACCAAAAGCAACTTCTGTCATTCCTTTATCATCAAAGAAAGATTTTGCACTGATGATTTCATCCCAAGTAGTAGGGAATGAATCAAATCCTGCTTCTTTCCAAACCTCTGAATCATAAACTACAATTGCACAAGTTCCTTCTGCAAGAGCTGGTAAACCATATGTTTTATCTCCTTGTTGGAAAGGATAGAATTTGCTTAAATCATATTGTGCAGCATATGGTGAGTTGTTGATGATATCTGTCATGTCTAAGATAAGACCTTGCTCAGACCAAGCTTTTGTATGCATACCTTGTAGTAAGAATACGTCTGGTAAATCATCCGCACCAGCTAATGTAACAATTTTACTCTTATATTCATCGTTAGCTAAAACGTTTTGTTCAAGTTGAATGTCTGGATGTGCATCTGCCCATTCTTGATTCATAGTACGGAAACCGTCCGAACCACCATTACCTTCAGATTCCTCTGATGTTGAGTAATGCATAATTGTGATTTTTCCTTTGTACGCTAAGTCAGTTGAACTAGAGTTATCTGTAGATGTATCTGCTGATGTGTCCACAGTTTCTTTGTCGTCTGTCTTATCTGCATCATCCTTTGTTGTTTCTACATTTGTAGAATTTGTTTCCTTTGTGGAATTATTATTGTTGTTCTTTCCACACCCAACTGTCATCCCTGCTACTAATGTTGCGCATAACAAAACACTTAGTAATTTCTTTTTCATAACCATTTCTCCTTTATGATATGATTTTAGTAAAAACTCTATATCCCCAAACTTCTATATACGAGTTATTTACTAAAGCAAGTATAACAAATTATCCCTTTGTACAAAATAGACAGTTCCAACTTGTCATTTGCATATTTTTGTTGTTATTTTCACTATCTTGTTCACTTGAAAATGCTTTATTTTAAAGGGATTGCAATTTTATGCATGGATAATTTTGACTTTGTATTTGTGTTTTTTTGAACTGGATTTATTTGATTTTTATGTTTTTAGTCTTGTTAATATCTATATATTTTCTACTTAAAAATGATATCAAATATACAGTCCTATAACTACCAATATTCCCCTACAAAGCAAAACAACTTGAACATATCATTTATTATATTGATATGTTCAAGTTATCCCCTGTATCAAGTACTATTTTATTTGTTCAAAAATCAAATTATATTCTCCAGAATTTGCAACGAACATTCTTTTGCTGATAATAAAAAAGTATCAACTACTAAATCATACCCCTCCTTGGGAAACAAATATTTATAAGATGCTTCTGCCGAACCAGAACATCTATTTTTCCGTTCTTCTTCCCTTCTCTTTAATTCATGCAATGGACATGTTACATGTACCAAATAAATATTATATGATTCTAGACGCTCTATTAATTGTTTAAAAATACGTTCACTTGTAATTACATGATCAATAATAACACCTTTTTGTAAACAAAGCATTTCTATTGACTTATCACAGAGCTTTGAAGATATCTCAAATACATCATCCTCATATATTATATCGTTCGTTGTCATCTGAAGAAAATGGTCAATGGAAATTATGGCATATTCTTCATCAAGTTTATCTTTAATAATTGTTTGCAAAGTACTTGCCAACGTTGATTTTCCACTACTTGAAGAACCATTAAGTAATATAATTTTCTCTTTCATATTCTTTTCTCCGTTTTTACTATGTTTTTTATAATTTCTTTATTTTCTTACCAGTTATAAATTCCCTACTTCCCATTCAAACGATACTCACTCGGAGTCATCCCCACATTCGCTTTGAAAACCCTACTAAAATAAAAAGAATCCCGATATCCAACTCGTTCGCCTATTTTACCCACTTCTAAATCAATACACTGCGTCAAAAGTTGTTTTGCCTCATTCATTCTAAGTTCTGTCAGATATTTTGATGGCGATTGACAGGCAATCTTTTTAAACACTTTCCCTAGATATTCTTGCGAGAAACCAATGGAATCTGCCAATGAACTAAGCGATATGTCTTGCATATAATTCTCTTTAAAATAATTCACCATCAATGTATAGATTTCTTCCTGTGATAAGTCATGTTCCTTCTCATACAATGTACGAATCTTTTGAGATTTTGCATCAAAATGATTCACGATTTCAACTAGTGTATCTTTTAGTTCCTCTGCCTTAACTGGCTTTAGAATATAATTATGTACTTGATTACGCATTGCTTCTTTCGCATAAGCAAACTCATCAAAACCACTGAGAATAACTACTTTAATATCTGGCTTTTTCCTACTGATAAATCGTGCCACTTCTAATCCGTCGCATTGCGGCATTCGAATATCTGTAATAACGATATTCGGCATCTCTTTCTCTATTAGCAGGATTCCATCTACCCCATTACTTGCCTCACCTACTAATGTTAACGGTAACCCTAACCCCTCAATTTTTTTAATCGTATTTTTCCTTATTAGCGGTTCATCTTCAATTACAATATACTTATACTTTATCTCCATCTTCACCCTTCTCCCTAATTGATTCCATTGGACCTCCGAGTATAAACTTTGTTCTTTGAGGATAATGATTTTCTATTGTAAACACAGCCTCTTCCCCATATAACAGCTTTAAACGTAGATATGTATTTTTCAGCCCCAATCCGCCAATTTCCATATCATATAAAGCATTTCTCTTCGTTTCCCTGAACTCTCTTAGTAACCGTTCTTTCTCTTCATTACTTAGCATTCCACCATTGTCTTCAATTTCAATTCTCCAACTGTTTCTTTTCACATATGCATTGATACGTAAAATCCACGGTGGTCTTTTATTAAAACCATATTTAAAAGCATTTTCAACAATCGGCTGTACAATTAATTTCGGTATCTCTATCTCTTTAACTTCATCCTCTATATTACATTCATAAATTAAATCCTCCCCATGCCGAACCTTCATACAATCAACATATTTTTGTGTACAAATCAGTTCTTCCCACAATGGCACTTTCATTTCCTTTGTCGAAGATATGTAACGGAAAAAGTCACATAAGGAATTGCAAAACTCTACAATTTCATCATTCATCTCTTCCTCTGCCATAATACTCATATGGGTAAGGCAATTATATAGAAAATGTGGATTAATTAACGATTGCGTTGCACTTAATTTTGCCTTTGTTTCCTCTGAACGTGATAGTAATACTTCTCTTGATGACGTCTGTAACTGCTCATACATGGCACGAATTGACTCACATAATTGATGAATCTCTACGATGTTGCTATCAACTGTTTTAATTTCCTCATTCTCTTCATCTAGCACCGTTGTAATTGTTATCTCCTTTGCTACTTTTCTTATTTCTCGCAAAGGCCTTGTTATTTTCCTTGATAGATAGTAACACATTAGTATTACTAATAGAATTGTAACTGCACCTGCTGTAAGAAATACAATTCTATATTGATGTAAAGGATAATATATCGACTTATTATCTTCGTATACAAGAATTGACCAATTATATTTATCTATCTTATTATACGTTGCTAAACTCTTAATAAAATAGTCGGTCTTAACCCATTGACTAACCAACGGTTTCATTTCATTTTCATAAATGATTTTATAGTATTTGGATGATTTATTCGCATCCTCTTTGTATGGATACACAACATCACCATTATCATTGAAAATATATATCGTTGTATGCGGATTTTGCTTACTCAGTTGATTAATCAGTGCAAATACTCTATCGCAATCTTGAATTACTTCAACAAAACCAGCTTTCTTACCTTTTCTATTGTTAAATAAACGTATAAAAGAGATATACATCTTCTCTGATGCATCCTTCTGATCATTTTCTAAGAAATTAATATTCTCTGGAACAGTTATATACCTCTTACCATTTAGCAATAACGCTTCCGAATACCATGACTTTTCTAGTAACTTCACAGAACTCATAGAATTAACAAAGCCTGTGCCTATACATTTTTGATTGAGTGTATATACATTTACTT
>NZ_JAVBNS010000158.1:0-23325 GCF_031551385.1 Anaerosporobacter sp. | reverse complement strand
AAGGATTGTTTTTAAGCTCGGGAATTATTAATACACCGAATTATACAATGGATCTGATTTATCAAGCAATTTATCAATTACGAGTTATTCATAGATTCAATGGTTATATTCATGTGAAAGCAATACCAGGAGCAGATCCAGATTTAGTAGATAAAGTAGGTTGGTTAGCAGATCGTATGAGTGTTAATCTGGAATTACCTACGGCAGATGGACTTAAAATGTTAGCACCGAATAAGAATCGAAAGAATATTCTAAAACCAATGAAACAGATTCAGAATGGAATCTATCATAATCGACAACAGCTTGGTTTAAAGGATAAGCAAGTGCTATTACCGAATAAAGAGATTGCTTTGCGAGATAATAAGACTGGGATGATTGCGACAGGATTAAGCAATCAAGATATTAGTGTAATACACAAAGAGAATGCGTTAAGAGTAAAAAGACTTTCTGCCATTGATATGAAACAAGGTGATCGTGCCTACGTTCCAGCAGGACAAAGTACACAGATGATAATTGGTGCAACTCCAGAGAATGATTTTGAGCTTGTTTCTGTAGCAGAAGCATTATATCGTAATTTTAATTTAAAGCGTGTTTTTTATTCTGCATTTGTAAAGGTAAATGAGGATAGTTTACTACCAACACTTCCAGGTGGACCACCATTACTTAGAGAGCATAGATTATATCAAGCGGATTGGCTTTTAAGATATTATGGGTTTAGTTCTAGTGAATTATTAAGTGAGAAGCAGCCGAATTTTAATGTGTTATTAGATCCAAAATGCGATTGGGCAATTAGAAACCTGCATTTGTTTCCTGTTGAAATCAATAAAGCAGATTATTATACATTATTACGTGTTCCAGGCATTGGTGTGAAATCGGCATCACGAATTATGGAAGCAAGAAAACATGCGAAATTAGATTTTTCAGATTTGAAGAAAATTGGTGTTGTTTTAAAAAGAGCGATTTATTTTATAACTTGTAATGGAAAGACAATGTACGCGATGAACTTTAATGAGAATTTTATTACAAATCAGCTTACATCATTGGAAGATAAGATAATGATTGGTTTAGAAGATAAGACAACATATCAGCAATTATCATTGTTTGATGTAAAGAATTTTAATGTGAATAATTACAATTTGGGAATGAGAGCTTAGAATTAAATATAAGTTTATAAGTTTATAAGTTTATAAGTTTATAAGTTTGTAAGTTTATAACTTTAGCAGTTTGTTAGTATACTAGTTTGATGATTGGTTAATTTTAAAGTTTGCGATTTGCTTTATATAAGAGAGGTGAGAATGTTGGAGCAGTATATCTTTCAATGTGAGGATAGTTTAGATGGAATTCTTACAGCGGTCTATGATGCTTGGGATAGCCGATATGGACATAAAAACATTCAAATTCAATTAGAAGATAAAGAGTTGAATTACCAGTTGTTTTCAACCTATATTCAAGTTACTACAGACTATGAAAAATCGGAAAAGGTTGCAAGAACGATAAGGAAGAAGATATCAGAAGCTGCGTATGAATCAATCTGTCGTGCAGCTATGACAGATAGACAAGAAAAAGCAGATGTTATTTACCGCTTTATTGTATTAGGACTTTATTATGGTTCTAGTATTATCACAAATTATAGTAATCCAAGTGTGCAAGCTATCTTTGAGATGAATCGAGCTGTTGGCAATGAGGTGCATCATTATCTTGGTTTTTTGCGTTTTTCAGAATTAAAAAATAAAGTTTTATATTCAAAGATAGATCCGAGGAATAATGTGATCGCTTTATTAGCACCACATTTTGAAGATCGTTTACCAGTTGAGAATTGGATTATTCATGATGAAGTGCGTCAATTGGCAGTTGTGCATCAAATCGGTGAAGGTTGGGTACAAGTAGATACTTCAGAAGTAGATTTTTCAGCATTAGGAGAAGTTAATACAGAAGAAGAGGAACTAGAACAGCTTTGGAAGGCTTTTGTAAAGTCAATTGCAATAAAAGAGCGAACGAATATGAAATTGCAAAGACAGAATTTACCGATTCGTTTTCGTGGTAATATGACAGAATTTATTAAGTAATGGTAGTTCTCTTTCGATGAATATTTTAATGTAAGAGTGGGATACTAACTTCGTAATACGTAACGATAATTCTATAAGTTTTAAATCCAAGTTAAAAATTTGAAATTGTAGAGTTATGCCAAGTAATAGTATACGAGGAGGAATATTCTATGAAAAAGAGATTATACGTATTAATGTCGGTGTTCTGTTTATCAATGTTGGGATTAACTGCATGTTCGAGAGAAAACGCAGTTAATGGAGATACCTACGATGGTACAACAAATGATAACCTAACAAACGATGGAGTAACAAACGGAACAACTAACGGAGTTAACAATGGTGTGACGAATGGAACAACCAATGGAGTACCGAATGGAGTTAATAATGGTGTAACCAATGGAACGACAAACGGAACAACAAATGGAAACACAGTAGGACAAGATATTGAAAATGGTGTTGATAACGTAATTAATGGTGTAGAAAACGCTGTTGATGATGTTACTGGAAACAATATTAACAACACTAACAACAATACCAACACTACAAACACAAATAACAGTGCTACAAACCCAAGTAACAAAAGATAATAGACTACGTGAATGTAGTGCTGAATAGTTACTAAGTAACTATGACGATAAAAAGCTTATACTTTAATAGATAGTAATTATAGCCCAATAATTATTATCATATAAAGTATAAGCCTTTTATTAAAAAATAATAGCTAAGATTATATTATGCGTCAAAATTAATAAAGTAATTTTGATCATTACTTGTAATAGATAGCGTTGCAAGATTGAAATCATCTGTCATAACATCAATTTGATATTCGAAAACATCATCTTCATGATTTTTAGATAGATAGATATAAGAACCATTTTCTTTGTCTTCTATAAAATCTGAAATTTCAGTATAGATAGAACAACCATCTACTTTCTTTGGATAGCCGGACTCTTTAATCTTGTCCTCAATTGCTGTGTAGAATTCTTCCATCTACGAACCTCCTACTTATCTTTAAATAGACGACGATAGCGTTTCATATAAACAGTAGCGTCTACTCCAGAATCATATTTTTCAAGTACTTTACGTGCAGTTTCTGTTCTTTTAGCAGCCATATCCTTTTCTGCATATTTATAATACGATTCCTTTGTTATTACATATAGATAACATTGATGATTATTATCTGTTATTTCTTTTTCAAGATCCATGCCTATTTTCTTGGCAAGACCGATAGAACGGACATTTCGAGTATCAATAGAAGCAACAATTCTTTGGATTCCAAGATATTCAAAAGCGTAGGAAAGAACAGCTTTTGTACATTCAAGTGCATATCCCATACCCCAATGATTTCCGTCTAATAAGTATCCTAATTCAATTTCCATGCGTTCATCAATTGTACGATTTTGTATTCCGCATCGTCCAATTAATTCATTGGAATCCTTCTTGAAAACACCCCATAAACCATATCCAAAGAAAGAGTAGACATTTTTGATGTATGCTTTATGCTTATCAATTTCTGTTTGTAGATAGTTATCGATGTCATCAATGAATTCTTTAACTTTTGGATCTTGATAGATTTGATACATAATTTTAATATCGTCTACGGTAAGTTCTCGAATTACAAGACGTTTTGTTTTTGTGATTTCTACAGGAAGATCATAAGCTCGTCTATATTCGCTATCAATAAAATGATAATCAATATCTTGAAAACTTTCAATTAAAACACAAGAACGACTTAAATCTTGATTTCCAGAGTTTGGGTTTAGGAAACCAATAGATTTTATCTGAGCGTTTTCAGCAGCAATTGTACCGTTCATAGAATCTTCAATTACAATAGCTTGTGATGCGGATAAGCCAAGTTCTTTTAATGCAAGATTGAATATTGCTGGGTCTGGTTTCGAATGTTCTACAGCATCGCCACCAACAATTACATCGAAATATTTATTGAGACCAAGCATCTTTGTAATTCTCTTAACATCTGATTCAGAAGAAGAGGAGGCTACGGCCATTTTGATACCGTTGCGATACAAATCTTGAATCAATGTTTTGACAAAAGGAATCGGTGGATAACCTTCTTCTTTAACCATTTTTCTTTGCGTAAGTTTATTGGCATGCTTTAATTCATCAATAGATACATTAAGATTGTAATCGTTTATGATTTGCTCCATTGTATCTGCAACACAAACTCCGATAAATTGAGAACAATAATCTAGTGTTAAGTCAACGTCAAACTCTTTTAACGTGTTGATTAAAGCTTGTAAGTTGAGTGGTTCGGAATCAACAAGAACACCATCCATATCAAATATAACCGCTTTTAACATAGAACCCCTCCTAAATGGATAAATTTTATAGTTATTTAGAACATTAAGAAAAAGTTCTAAATAGTTATTGAAATAATGTAGATACTATAAGTTTACCATTTTTTTTTAATAATGTACAGTGTGTAATTATTTGATAATGGTGGCATATATTAAGAAGTGTATATTGGCTATGTATAAAGTTGCTGGCGAAAGAAATGTAATAAGAAAGGAAAGAGGGATGGAGATATGTTAAAAGCGGAAGAATTTCAATATAACAATACGATTACAGTTGTAAATAGGGCACAATTTGAGGCGCATTATAAATTGTATAATGGCTATGTTACGAAATATAACGAAATTGAAGCAATCTGTATAGAAGGTAATGTGAAGGCAGAGGAAGCGAATGCTACATATAGTAAGTTTCGTTGCATAAAGCGTGGAGAGAGTTATTCATTGAATGGAGTTATACTTCATGAGCTATATTTTAGTAATATTGGTGGTGATACAACAATGCCATCTTATAGTGGGCATAGATTAATAGAGAAGTATTTCGGAACAGTTGATAATTGGATTACAGACTTCATTGCTACTGCAAAGGCAAGTCGAGGTTGGTCGATCCTTGCCTTTGAACAGCGAACGCAGAGACTTATGAATATGAGTTTAGATACACATGATATGGGATCAGTAATATATGGTTTCCCATTGCTTGTTTTAGATGTTTATGAACACGCTTATTTTCTGCAATATGGAACAGATAAGGCATCCTATATTGAAAATTTTATGAAAAATATAAATTGGTCAGTCGTTAATCTACGGACAAATGGGCTTCAAAGTCTGCTTTGATGTAGAACGTGATGTTTTTTGTGCTTGATAAATTTTTGTGGAAAATCTGTCACAATAGCAGTAACGCGTTGCTTTCTTAATTTATGGAAAATTCGGTCATGGTTAACAGTCCAGACAACGAGTTCATAGTTATACTTTTTGCATATATAGAGTAAGAAGCGTGTTACTAGATAATAATGTGCAGCAATAAAATCAGCATTCGTATTCTTTAAGCGTCTGAGTGGAAAGAATTCTTGGAGGCGTTGAGGAAGAGAAGCACCTTCTAGTCCAATTAACAGGCCGGTTCGTATATGAGCATCTATGTGCTTTATTTTCTTAATTATATGATCTGAAAAACTAATCATTATGAATTCATCATAATTAAAGTAAGTAGTAACAAGTTCAATAACTTCTTTTTCATAACCTGATTCCTTGAATTCGACATCAAGATGAATCTTACCTTGGCATAGCTTTAAAACATCTTCTAAAAGGGGAATCTCAAATCCTTTTCGACGTGTGATGGAGAGAAGTTGTTGATATGTCAATTCGCGAATTCTTTTGTGACCAATCGTTGGATTATGATAGATAACTAGCTGAAGGTCTTTTGTTCGGCGAACATCAAATTCCACCATACGTAGTTTTAAATCTATTGCAATCTGGAATGATTCAAGGGTGTTTTCATATTTTGCAAGACTTTTTGCTCCTCGGTGAGCAATGATATAAGGTTTTTTTCTTTTCATAACATATTCATGCATATATATGGAAAGCAATGCATGACTCCTTCCTGATATTAAAGTTAGAGGGGTAGTACCTTCTGAATTGATATCTTATTTTATACTAATATTATAAAAAAAGAAATAGTTTGCAGATAAATTTTCTGTTGTAATTTTCCAAAAGATTAGGTATCATCGTATATGATAGGAATTAAACTAGGACGGAATCGTTCTAAGAAAGGGGGCCAACATGCCATTTATTAATTCAAAAGTTTCAGTTACTCTTACTGATAATCAAAAAGAAGTGTTAAAAACAGAGTTAGGGAAAGCAATTTCTCTAATACCGGGAAAAAGTGAAGAGTGGTTGATGCTTGGATTTGAAGATAATTATAGTTTATATTTTAAAGGACAAGCATTTGAAAAAATTGCATATGTAGAAGTCAAAATATTTGGAAGCACAACTGCAGAGGCTTATGATAAGTTGACTGTAGCAATTTGTGATATATTCAACAATGTAGTTGGAGTAGATAAAGATAAGATATATGTGAAGTATGAAGAAGTAAGCCATTGGGGATATAATGGATTTAACTTCTAGTAACCAATAAGAAATAAAAGAGACTGTTGAGAAATGAGTTCTTACTACATGTGTAGAGAATATTCGTTTTACAACAGTCTTTTTTATTAGATAATTGATTTTTTTCTTAAGAGTATCTTCTCATAGAACAAGCCCATAGCAAACCATAGTGGTGCATAGTCAAATCGGATAACTCCTTTTAAATTGAATTTGGCTTTGCTGTAGTTCCAAGGACACGCTTTGTACTTCTTTAGGAATTCTCCTGTAAAGAATTCCGTAAGGAAGATACAGACTGTATAGACCCCTCCTCGCAGTAACGTGTTTGTATTCTTCAGTAATTTGCATACTGGTGTTAGGAATGCGGCAGCGCCGTAAATAGGGAACATCCATATAGATGTGTGGCAAGTTAGTTCAGGGTCTTTTCGAGAACGAAGAGAGCTAAGTCCCGTCCAGAAACATTCCATGCACCAACCGAGTAGACCACAAGTAATAAAGTTAGTAAAAAGATTTTTTTTCATAATGCTAGTATCTGAAAATGATTAAGTAATATTCCAAAATAGTTAGGTGATTGCATCCATAGATGGATATTCATGAGAAAACTCATAGTAATGCAAATCTCAGTATGCTATAATGCTTATGATGCAAAGTAAGGATAGGTTACGAAGTTTTGTATATTTACTTTGTTAATACACAAGTACAGATAAATTAGTTAATGAGTAAAAAGTTACTAGTATTCATTGGAAAGATTATTATTAATGTTTGACTCCAAATAAAAATAGAATTTACCACCTAGAAAAGAGGACTATGAATTGAATTATATAGAAGCTATAAAATATATAGATGAAATAGGGATGCTTGGTAGTGTGCTTGGGCTTGAGTCGACAACAGAGTTACTAAACCGTCTTGGCAATCCACAAGATAAGTTGCAATTTGTGCATATCGCAGGGACGAATGGCAAAGGCTCTACAGCGGCATATATAGCGAATATTATGGCCTTGGCTGGCTATCGAATTGGTAGATATATATCGCCAACAATTCGTTGCTATTGTGAACGCATTCAGATTACAGACAAAACAGAATTATCAAAAACAAAGACAACCTATATAACAGAAGAAGCAGTTGCAAGACATCTTACTACAATTGCAGATGTGTGTAACGCGATGGCTGCAGATGGGAAAGCACATCCAACTCCTTTTGAGATTGAGACGGTCATGAGTTTTCTTGAATTTGTAGAGCAAGGTTGTGATTTAGTTGTATTAGAAGTTGGTATGGGTGGAAGACTAGATGCAACTAATGTAATTAAGAATACACAGGTAGCAGTTCTTGCATCAATAAGTATGGATCATATGCAATTCTTGGGAGATACATTAGCTCAAATTGCATATGAGAAGGCAGGAATTGTGAAAAATGGTTGTAAAGTAGTATCGTATCAGCAACAACCAGAAGCTATGGAAGTTATCAAAACAGTATGTGAAGAGAAAGATGCAGAACTAGTAATTACGAATTTTGAGTCAATACAACATGAAGAATACCATGTTGATGGAACAAAATTTGACTTTGTAATCGATAAGGATAACGAATGGAGGCAGTTAGAGATTCGTTTGTTAGGGAAGATGCAGGTTAAGAATGCTGCAGTAGCAATTCGAACGGTGCTTATGCTAAAAGCATTAGGATATGCAGTGACAAAGGAAAATATATATACTGGATTAAAGGAAACAGGTTGGAATGGACGTTTTGAGAAGATTCATGATAATCCGATGATAATTCTTGATGGTGCTCATAATGAAGATGCTGCCTATGCATTAAAGGAAGCAATGGATTTATATTTCAAAGACAAAGAATGTATCTATGTTATGGGGGTATTAGCGGATAAGGAATATGAGAAGGTATTGAAGATTGTGGCAGACAAAGCAAAAGCAATCTATACGATTACACCGAATAATATACGGGGTCTGAAAGCAGAGTCCCTTGCAGCATGTGCGATGCAATATTGTGATAATGTGAGAGCCACAGATTCTGTAAAGCAAGCATTACAGTTAGCGATAGAAGATGCACAAAAAGATAGAATGCAAGAGGAAGAAACGCCAATTATAGTATTTGGTTCACTATCGTTTCATGAAGAAGTATACTTGGCATTGTAATAGGTATTACTCTAAGAGTTCGAAATGCCTTGTTTGCTGAATTGTACAGGTATTGTGTTATTATTTTCCTATTATTTGCCGATATTAAAAGTAAGGGTGAAAGAAACTAAAAAATAGGATGACAAGGTTTGTCATTCTAAGGCGTTATAATAGGGATAGGGTGATAGTATGTTTATTAATATGAAAAACACAATGAATGCAATGAATGCATTAGACATCTTTAAGCAACAACAAAAGAAGATTCAAAAGCAACAAAAAGAAGAGAAGAAACCTTCCATCTCAATTGGAATGCAAGAGGAAGACAGCGAGGAAAGACAGAAGCGTATTCAAGAAAGGCTAAAAAGTATACGAATGAAGATGGCGATGGGAAAGAAACTTACCGCATCAGATTTAGAATTCTTACGACAAAATGATGCTATGCTGTATCTAAAAGCAATCAAACTGGAGATGTCGCGTAAGATGTTGAAGGAACAGATTAAAAGAAGTAAAACAAAAGAAGAAGTACACAAAGTGGTATCGAGTCATATGTCTTCTGCGTGTGGTACGAATGAAGATAAGCAGATGGAGCAGGCAGCAGTTGCAGATGAGTCCGCAGACGCTATGAAAAGTGACCGATATAAGAAACTTCCTGCAACAGAACGTGAACGAAAGAAAAAGGAAAACATGAAGAAGACCAGAATAAAAAGAGTAGTTTTACGTGCAAAATTTAACACGTTACTTGCCAATAGTGGACAGTCTGTTATATAATAAATGTTAGTGAAAAGATATATTAAATCTATAAGATTTTAGAATGAATTACGGTATAGATTAAGATATAGATTAGAGTATAGGTATAACATGGAGGAAATGGTTCAGATGGTAGATTTACTGAAGAGTAGAGAAGAGATAGACCGCATTGACAGACAGATTGTTTCTTTGTTTGAAGAACGTATGGTGATAGCGACAAATGTTGCGGAGTATAAGATTAGTGTTGGCAAGAAAGTATATGATAAACAACGTGAGGAAGAGAAGCTAGAAACACTAAGTTCTTTGGCTCATAGTGAATTTAATAAACATGCTGTAGAAGAGTTATTTACACAGATTATGTCTATTAGCCGTAAATATCAATATACATTAGTGAAGTCAGAAAGCTCAACCGAATCATTTAAACAGATAGAGAAGTTACCGATTACGAAAGATACAAAAGTAGTGTTCTTTGGACAAGAAGGTACATACACACAGCAATGTATGGAGGACTACTTCGGAACGGAAGTGAATAGCTTCAATGAATTAACATTCCGTAAAGTAATGGAAGCGGTAAAAGAAGGAAAAGCGGATTATGGCGTATTGCCGATTGAGAATTCATCAACAGGTGGAATTACAGATATCTATGATTTGTTGATCGAGTATGATAATTATGTTATTGGAGAACATGTAGTTAAGATTCAGAATGCGTTACTTGGCTTAGAAGGCGCAACAATTGAGAATCTAAAAACTGTATATTCTCATGCACAGCCGTTAATGCAATGCGCGAATTTCTTAAATGAGCATGATTATATCGAAAAGAAAGAATATCTAAGCACAGCAGCAAGTGCGAAGAAAGTCATGGAAGATGGAGATATCACACAAGCAGCAATCGGAAGTAAGAAGGCAGCAGAGTGTTATGGATTAAAGGTTTTGAAAGATTCCATTAACTCAGATGATACAAACTGTACAAGATTTATTATCATTGCAAATCAGAAGATTTTTCTTGAAGGTGCAAATAAGGTTAGTATCTGTTTTGAATTACCACATAAGAGTGGTACATTATATAACATGCTGTCCCACTTAATATACAATAATTTGAATATGGCAAAGATTGAATCAAGACCAATTAATGGTAAGAATTTTGAATATCGATTCTTCATTGATATTGAAGGAAACCTTCGTGACGCAGGAATGATTAATGCTCTTCGAGGAATTGAGGAAGAAGCAGCCTCTGTTCGTATACTAGGAAATATTAAGACGAACACGAAAATCTAAGATAATTGTAGCTTGAAGGAGGTACTCCTAAAGAGTTATAATGATTCTATATAACAAAACGTGGTTACTGAGTTACTGTTCCTACGTAATATCTCGCAAGGTGTTTTTGGCGAGTGTAGCGAAGCGAAAGTCACAGAACAAATAACATACAGATAGGAGAAGGCATATGATAAACGATGATTTTATTAACTTCACAATTGGGGAACAAAAAAGTATTGCATTAATTGCTCATGATAGCAAGAAAGCAGAATTAGTAGATTGGGTACAACAGCATAGAGAGGTTTTAAAGAACCATAAATTATGTGGTACAGGAACAACAGCTCGTTTAATTGCTGATAAAACAAATCTTTTCGTAAAAGGATATAACAGTGGTCCTCTTGGTGGTGACCAACAGATTGGTTCAAGAATTGTAGAAGGAAATATTGATTGTGTTATATTCTTCTGGGATCCACTAGCAGCACAACCACATGATCCAGATGTGAAAGCACTTCTTCGTATTGCGGTAGTATATGATATTCCAATCGCAAACAATCGTGCAACAGCAGACTTTATGCTAACATCAAAATTCATGAATGCAGAATATGAAAGAAAAGTTGAAAACTTTAATAAGACAATGGCTGCAAGATTGGAAAGTTTCAAATAAGAACAATAGTAATAGGCTCTATGTCAAGTGTTGGTGAGTGAGGTGCGTTGCCTCTGTACGAATGCTTGAGATAGAGCTATTTTTTGTCTTTTGTTTTTTGTATTTGGATAAAAGGGAATATTTATAGGGGAGCACAGAACACATTTTCATCACAAAGAGTTCACATTTTCTTCAAGAGACAATCACAGATTGAACATACTTTCTTGCTAAACTATATCTATCAAAAGGAAAACAACAACAACTGTTAGTTGAAAAACACAGAGAAAACAACAGCTAACAGCTCTATAGAATAGGTATAGCGAAAGGAGAAATTAATTATGTATAATGAAATGAATAACAATCAAGAGAACAATCAAACTTACGAAAATGTATATGGTGATAACAATTCGACAATCGATTCAGTTATCGTAGAGGAAACAATCAAGGAATCAAAAGGAAGAAGACATATTCCTAACTTTGTGAGAGTTCCAGCATCGGCAATCGCTTTTGGGGTTATCGCTTCCCTAAGTTTTCAAGCAGTGCAAGGAACTGCTCCTTCAACGACAGCAACAGTGCAAGAATCATCAACGAATATAAGCGTTGATAATAGCACAGATACTACATCAGATTCTGGAATAAAGGCCGTTACAACAGATACGTCTTCCTCCTCAACAACAGCAGCAACAGATGTATCACAAATAGTTGAAAATGTAATGCCTTCGATTGTAGCAATCGATTGTACATCAACAGTACAACAGCAAGATGTATTTGGTAGAGTATATAGCCAAGAATCCACAGGAAGTGGTTCAGGAATTATTATTGGACAAAATGATAACGAAGTTTTAATTGTTACAAATAATCATGTTGTATCAGGAGCTACTGCAGTAGAGATTACATTTAGCGATGAATCAAAAGCGACTGCAGAAGTAAAAGGCACAGATTCTGGTGCAGACCTTGCAGTAATCTCTGTTCCATTATCTAGTTTAACAGAAGATACTAAGAACACAATTCGTGTTGCAACGCTAGGAGATTCAGATAGTGTTAAAGTTGGTCAAATGGCAATTGCTATTGGTAATGCATTAGGATATGGTCAATCAACAACAGTTGGTTATATCAGTGCAAAAGACCGTGAAGTTGCAACGGAAGATTATACAATGAAGTTATTGCAAACAGATGCAGCAATCAATCCTGGTAACAGTGGTGGTGCATTACTTGATTCACAAGGTCGTGTAATTGGTATCAATTCAGTTAAATACGCATCAGAAGAAGTAGAGGGTATCGGCTATGCAATTCCAATTTCTTATGCGATTCCTATTATTAATGATTTAATCAGTAAAGAAGATATCTCAGAAGAAGAACAAGCATATCTAGGTATCACAGGTCAAGATGTAACAGATACAATTTCTGAGAGATATGGAATGCCAATTGGTGTATATGTTGGTCAAGTAAGTGAGAACTCTCCTGCAAGTGAAGGTGGACTTCAAAGTGGAGATGTTATTACTTCATTCAATGATAGAGAAGTTAAAACTATGTCACAATTACAAGAACTATTAGGTAATAGAAAGGCTGGTGAAGTAATCGAAATCGTTGTTAGCAGACTTGTAAATGGCAATTATGAAGAGCAAACAATTACGGTAACATTAGGTAAAAAGAGTGAAGCTACAAGTAGTCAAACAACACAAGAAAGTACAACAGAAGAAACACAAGGACAAACTGAGCAAAATAATCAATATGGAAATGGTCAATATGGACAAAATAGCCAAGATGGACAAATGCAACTTCCAGGTAACGGAAGATAGAGAAAAGAAAGCAATACAACACGAATAAAATAGAAAGGATAAGCAAGGCATCTCTAAGGTGATTAATTTACCTAGAGATGCCTTATTCATGTTATTTTATAATATAGATAAACTTGAATCTATTCAAAATCAAACTTTCCGTGTATACTTATCATCATGGAGGGATACTATTATGACACAGAAAAATAAAACAACAAAATTAGTACTTACAGCATGCTTTATTGCATTGGGAATTGTCTTACCTTTTGTAACGATGCAGATTCCAAGCATTGGGAATATGCTTTGTCCGATGCACATTCCAATTCTCTTATGTGGGTTTATATGTGGAGCACCTTATGGTTTGATTGCGGGTATTATTGTACCACTACTTAGAAGTGTAATGTTTGGGAAACCACAAATGATGCCAATTGCGATTGCGATGGCTGCTGAATTGGCTACGTATGGTTTGGCGACAGGGCTACTATATAGTAAGTTAAGAAAATTCAAAGGGAGAATCTATGTATCATTAATTTTTTCTATGATTCTTGGTAGAATGGTATGGGGAATTGTATCTTTTGGATTGTTCCATATGCTAGGTAATCCATTTACGTGGAAGTTTTTCGTTATGCAAGCATTTATAAAAGCGATTCCAGGAATTATCATTCAGTTAGTATGTATACCAGTTATCGTGTACCAATTACAGAGAGTTCAAACATTGGAGAATAGCAATGGAAGAGCATAAACTAATTATGAAAGAGGCTTGCGCTAGAAGATTCGCAAAGGCAAAAGAAGCAATTGATAAGCTTTTAATAGAAACAACAAAAGAAACAATTCTAATAGGAATCGATGGAAAATGTGCTAGTGGAAAGACAACGCTAGGATATTATCTAAAGGGTGTCTATGACTGTAACTTGTTTCACTTAGATGATTTCTTCTTACAAGAACACCAAAGAACGAAAGAAAGACTTGCGCAGATTGGTGGAAATGTAGATTATGAAAGATTCAAGGAAGAAGTGATGAAGCCTGTATGCTCTGGAAATGATGTGATTTATCGACCATATAGCTGTATGGAAGGCAAGATAAAGGAGGAAATTCTTGTTGCGAAACATAGAGTGAATATTATGGAAGGCTCGTATAGTTTGCATCCATATTTTAATGACCCATATGATGTGAAGATTTTTATGAATATCAATGAAAAGGCACAGATTGAGAACATAAGAACAAGAAATGGGGAAGAGAGATTACAGCGATTTATTGCAGAGTGGATACCGAAAGAAACCGTGTATTTTGAAACATTTCATATTGCAGAGGGCTGTATTCAGATTGAGTGGAATGTATAGATGTGTAATTACACAAGGGAAAGGAGGTATCGCATATGGATTTTAAGAACTTACCAAAGATAGATTTGCACTGTCACTTAGATGGTTCGTTGGCACTTGAGATGATACAGAGGCATACCGATAAAATTGTAACAATGGCTGATTTGCAAGTGGAAGATAATTGTCGGTCGCTGGTGGAGTATTTGGACAAGTTTCAAATTCCGATTGAATGTATTCAAGATGGAGAGGCGTTAGAAGATGCTGCATATACATTTATAAAAGAGGTAGCGAAAGAGAATACAAAGTATATTGAAGTACGTTTTGCGCCGATGTCCTCTGTAAATGCGAATCTTACTTGTGAAGATGTAATAGAATCTGTCTTGAAGGGGCTAGAGCGTGGCAAGAAGGAGTTTGCAGTCCGATATAATGTAATTGTTTGTGCGATGCGACATCAAGGCTTTGACGTGAACAGTAAGATGCTACGAGTAGCAAGAGGATATCTTGGTGATGGTGTTTGCGCACTTGATCTTGCGGGAGACGAGATGACATATCCAGTGGAAATGTTTCAAGATTTGTTCCGTCTAGCGAAAGAGTTGGATATGCCATATGTAATCCATGCAGGAGAGACAGGAAGTCTTGAAAATGTTAGAAAATCGTTCGAATATGGAGCGAAAAGGATTGGACACGGAATTGCCCTTCGCCATGACAAAGAGTTAATGAAAGAGATTGGAAGACGAGGAACAGGAATTGAGATGTGCCCGACAAGTAATCTCCAGACGAAAGCGATTGAAGACTGGGGCAAGTATCCGTTAATGGAATTCATAGAACAAGGTATCAAAGTAAGCATTAATACGGACAATCGAACCGTAAGTAACACGAATATGACAAAGGAATTACAGCTAATCTATGAGCGTTTTGGACAAGAGGAAGCCTTGATTCGTAAGCTACTTAACAATGCGGTTGAGACTTCTTTTGCGAAGGATGTAACGCTTTAAGATATTGCAAGGAAATATAGATATTGAATATAGAGGGAGATGTTTTGGTTAAATCCAGAAACATCTCTTTTTTCAATGCTTTTTTAATCGGTCATGCACAGCGTTTCAATCTTGCGAATATACTACTACAAGAATATATTTGCAAGGAGAGTTGTCATGAAAAGTAGGCGAATAGCAATTATATTAGTGCTACTCATGGTAATGACGTTATTGGCAGGCTGTAAGAAGGATAGTAACCTTACGAAGATAACATTGAATGAAGTTGCACATTCCATCTTCTATGCACCTCAGTATGTGGCTCTTGAGCTTGGCTACTTTGAAGATGAGGGATTAGATGTAGAATTAGTAACGGGATTTGGTGCAGATAAGACGATGACCGCGGTATTGTCTGGGGAAGCACAAATTGGTTTCATGGGTTCGGAGTCTTCTGTCTATGTATATAACGAAGGCGCAGAAGATTATGTAGTCAATTTTGCTCAATTAACACAACGAGCAGGTAACTTCCTAATTGCGAAAGAGGCAAACGATAATTTTAAGTGGTCTGATTTGATTGGAAAGACAGTTATCGGTGGAAGAGCAGCAGGTATGCCACAGATGATTCTTGAATACATCTTGAAGAAGAATGGTATTGATCCTATAAAAGATGTCACAATTATTCAAAACATTGATTTTGGTTTGACGGCAGAAGCATTCTCCTCTGGAACGGGGGATTACACGGTGGAATTTGAACCATCTGCAACAGCACTTGAGACAGAAGGGAAAGGCTATGTAGTTGGTTCGTTGGGTGTAGAGAGTGGTAAAGTACCATATACGGCGTATTCAGCAAAGAAGAGTTATATTGCGAAGAATCCAGAGGTTATTCAGAAGTTCACGAATGCGATTCAAAAGGGTCTTGATTATGTGAATTCTCATACACCAGAAGAGATTGCAAAAGTTATAAAACCGCAATTTAAGGAAACAGATGATACGTCATTAGTGACAATTGTTAAGCGATATTACGATCAAGGAACATGGAAAGAGAATACAGTGTTCGCAGAAGAAAGTTTTGATTTATTACAGGATATTCTTCTTGAAGCAGGTGTAGTTGAAAACAAAGCGCCATATACGGATTTAATTACAACAGAGTATTCGAATAAGGCAACTGAATAGTGGAAGATAATATCTGTTTTTTATGCAATTTAATCCATGAAAGTAAGAGTCGATAACAGATTGTATGTATATTAAAAAGCATTAAGTGTGAAAAAATGGATAACTATATTGTTAAAAATGTATAAAATTTATCGAAAAAAACTTTGAATTTTTCATATATTTCAATGATAAAAAAGCTAGACATTTGATTTCAATAGGTATACTATATGTAAGACGACGACGCCAAAGGGGAAAAAATTGGCGTCGTTGTTGCGAGTAAAAAAGTTTATACACAAAAGAATGTGGAGGCGTTTTATGGAAACATACGGATATCTATTGGACATTGCACTTATTCTCCTCAGTACGAAAATACTAGGAATAGCAACAAAGAGATTTCATTTACCGCAAGTAGTAGGCGCATTATTAGCCGGTATTGTTTTAGGACCTGCAGCACTGAATATACTGAAGGAAACGAATTTTCTTGTTCAACTATCTGAAATTGGTGTTATAGTATTAATGTTCTCGGCAGGTTTAGAAGCAGACTTGCATGAGTTAAAGAAAACAGGAAAAGCTTCATTCATTATTGCTATGTTCGGCGTACTTGTACCATTAGCAGGTGGTATTGGAGTAGGATATATCTTTAATAAAGAAAGTATTATTGCAAATGATGCAAGTGCAAGCATCTTATTACAAAATATATTTATTGGTATTATCTTAACAGCAACGTCAGTAAGTATTACGGTGGAAGCGTTAAAGGAAATGAAAAAGATTAATACAGCAGCAGGTAATGCAATTCTAGGTGCAGCAATTATCGATGATATTCTAGGAATTGTAGCTCTTACCGTTATCACAAGTGTTACAGATTCCAGTGTAAATATTGTTGTTGTATTATTAAAAATCGTAGCATTTTTTGTTTGTTCCCTAATTGCTGGACTTATATTCTACAAATTAATGAATTTCTTGAATAATCGTTACCATAGAGATATGAGACGTTTTATTATACTTGCATTTACATTTTGTTTATTGATGTCATACTGTGCAGAAGAGTTCTTTGGTGTGGCAGATATTACTGGGGCGTTTATTGCAGGCTTGATTATTTCGAATACAGAACGAACAAAATATATTGCAAATCGTTTTGAAGTTGTTTCTTATGCATTTCTATCACCAATCTTTTTTGCAAGTATCGGTTTAAAGATTGTATTGCCAAAGATGAGCATGGGAATTGTAATGTTTGCCGTTGTATTAACAATCGTGGCAGTAATAACAAAGATTGTTGGCTGTGGCTTGGGATCAAAATTTTGTGGATATAGTAATAGAGAATCTATGCAGATTGGTGTAGGTATGGTTTCAAGAGGTGAGGTAGCGTTAATCGTTGCAAGTAAAGGACAAGCGTTAGGATTAATGTCATCTTCAATTTTAGGACCAATAATAATTGTTGTAGTTATTACAACAGTAATATCTCCAATATTGCTTAAAATGGCTTTTAAAAAAGGTTAATATAGATAAGAAAAGTGGCGGTCATATTAAAATGGCCGCCACTTTTCTTATAAAAAATATAATGAATTCTAAAATCGTTGTTACGATTTAGTTTTCCTCTGATTCGTCTTCAATGCTATCTACTTCATCTTCTAATAGCTCTTCAGAATCATCTTCTACTTCGAAAGCTTCTGTTTCGAAATCGTCTTCGAAATCATCTTCAAAGTCGTCGTCATAATCATCATCTAAGTCATCTTCGAAATCTTCTAGATAATCAGGTGTACAACGTTTGTAAATAGCATAAACGACAGCAGCAATAGCAGTAAGAACAGCGATAGTAGCTACTATACATAATGCTTTATTCTTTTTCTTTTCTTCAACCTGTTTCTTTGTGATAAGGTCATTTAATTTTACAGCACTTAGTAATTCTTCGATTTTGTTATTCATACGTACACATCCTTTCTTTTCATACTAATCATATTATAAATCTGACTAGTTAGTATCTATAATATTATATCACGAGAGTACGTATTTTACTATAATTATTGAATTATTTAATAAATTTATAATCAAAATAAGAAAAGATGTTTATAAGTATAAGAATATAATGCCTATAGTCGGATTAATTTAGCAAAGGAAGCCTTCATTTTTTTCATACCACTTGTATCAAAATCGACACTTACTATGTAATCATCACCTTGCTTACTCATCTCAGCGACAATACCAACACCGAATTTGGGGTGTTTAACAGTATCGCCAACACTATAATCAATAACAGCTTTGGTTGGTTTTGGCTTATCAAAAGTAGTATCACCAAGCTTGCTAGAAGTACCAAATCCCTTTGAGATAAATGGATTGTTTGCAAAGATGTTATTTTTATCAGATTGTGTACCTGTTGGCGGAGTCCATGTGCCACCTTTTTGCGTAGAACCACCTCCATAGAATGGTGTCTTTGCTTGCGTATTGCTAAATGGAGAAGAGCTACCTGCACTGTAGCGATTGCTAGAAGTGGAAGCTTGGTTTAAGAGATAACGTGGTATCTCGTTAATAAATCGAGAAGGACGATTGAATTGCGTTTCCCCTCGAACCATACGTTGTCTAGCTGCACTGAGGTATAATTTTGTCATAGCACGGGTAATACCAACATAGCAAAGGCGACGTTCCTCTTCAATATCAGTAGGGTCATCAGAACTGATGCACATATAGCTAGGGAAGACGCCTTCCTCCATACCACATAGATATACATATGGAAACTCAAGACCTTTGGCTGCATGTAATGTCATTAAAACAACGACATTGTTTGATTCCTCCAGGTTATCGATATCAGCAACTAAGGCAACTTCCTCAAGAAAACCACTTAAACTAGGTTCTTCCTGTGCTGATTTCTCATAAGAGACTACTTTATTAATTAATTCGTTAATATTTTCAATTCTTGCTTGTGATTCCTCTGTATCCTCTGCTTCGAGTTCACTTAGATAACCGGTAGCTTCAAGTATCTCATTGATTAAGTCTTCAAGAGAATATTCTGGGTTTGCCATCTTGGATTTAAGAACCTCAATTAAACTAACAAAAGGTGAAATCTTAGACATACCACGACCGAGTCCAGGGATAGATTCTGCTCGCTTTAATGCAGCATAAAAGCTCATTCCAGTACCTATAGCGTAATCGGTTACACGATCTATCGTAGTTAAACCAATTCCACGGCGTGGAATATTGATAATACGTTTTACTGCAATGTCATCAAGTCCATTATCAATCGTCTTAAGATATGCTAAGATATCTTTGATTTCTTTTCTTTGATAGAAGTTAATACCACCAACAATTTTGTAAGGAATATTGCGAAGGATTAATTTTTCTTCAAATATACGGGATTGTGCGTTTGTACGGTAGAGAATAGCGAATTCATTGTAATCGTGTCCATCATTAAGTATAAGATTATACATATCAGAAACAATTTCATTGGCTTCTTCGTATTCTGTATCAAATTGTGTGAAGGATAACAGTTCACCTTCGCCATTTGCTGTCCATAGACGCTTATCCTTACGTCCAAGATTGTTATGGATTACTTCGTTCGCAGCATCAAGAATATTGCTAGTGGAACGATAGTTTTGCTCAAGTTTAATTACCTTCGTTGCAGGAAATTGTTTCTCAAAGTTTAATATATTATAGATATTAGCACCACGGAATTTGTAGATAGATTGATCATCATCACCTACGACACAAAGATTATGTTCACGTTCACCCTCTTCATTACGACCAGAGGCAAGAATACTAATAAGTTTAAACTGCACTGTGTTTGTATCTTGGTATTCGTCAACCATAATATACTTGAAACGTCTTTGATAATATTCTAAAGCATCAGGATAGTTTTCAAACAATTCAACTGCTTTGAAGAGCAAATCATCAAAATCAAGAGCGTTATTTTGCTTTAAACGCTTCTGATATTCTTTGTAGACACTAGCATATTTACTTTTGTTTAAATCGCCTTGTGCTTCACGTTCATATCTCTCTGCAGAGATTAATTCATTCTTTGCGGAGGAGATAACACTAAGAAGAGTACGCTCTTTGTATGTTTTGGTGTCAATATTAAGGAACTTGCATACATCACGAACTAAAGTTTTCTGGTCATCTGTATCGTATATTGTAAAGTTTTTATCGTAACCAAGGTAATCAATATAGCGACGAAGAACTCGTACACATGTGGAATGAAAAGTACTAACCCAGATATTTTCTGAGCCATATCCCACAATATTATCAACTCTTTCACGCATTTCTCTTGCGGCTTTGTTTGTAAATGTAATGGCTAAGATGTTCCAAGGATTCACATCAAGCTCATCGATTAGATATGCTATACGATGGGTAAGAACACGAGTCTTTCCAGAACCAGCACCTGCGAGTATAAGTAAAGGTCCTTTGTTGTGCTTAACAGCTTCTAGTTGTTGGGGATTAAGTGTATCATAAATACTCATAATGAATACCGCCTATCTTTATTAATTGAATGTAATTTGTTGCAAACATATGTTTATATTATAGCATTATCTATATTAGGTTACAACAAAAAAGAAGAGGGATTGATTTGTTAAGAAATAAATGAATGATTCCATGTCTATAACATATTGTTATTTAGGACTTGTTATCTAGTATCAAATACTATATAATATATCTGCGAGGTGATAAAATTGAGTATGTCAAGAGACGAGTTTATGAATAAATTAATAAGTGAAATAGGAAAAATTGACTATATTAAAGCGGATGATATCCCGAATATAGACTTATATATGGATCAAGTTACAACGTCTATGGACAAGCATCTTAAATCAAGTATACGTGATAAAGATGATAAGATGTTAACAAAAACTATGATTAACAAGTATACGAAGAATGATTTGCTACCGCCACCGAATAAGAAGAAGTATACGAAAGAACATATGATACTGTTAATCTTTATCTACTACTTCAAGAATATTCTTTCGATTACAGATATTCAGAATGTATTGAATCCTTTAACAGAAAAGTATTATCAGTCTGAAAATGGAATCAATTTGGAAGATATCTATAGTGAGGTGTTTGACCTTGAGAAAGAGCAGATTGATATTCTGATTAAAGATGTATTGAAAAAGTATAATCGTTCAAAGACGACATTTGGAAATGCGCCAGAGGGTGAGAAAGAATTTTTAACAACATTTTCAATGATTTGCATGTTAAGCTTTGATGTATATATGAAGAAAGCGATTATCGAGAGATTAGTTGATTCTGCATTTGTTAAGAAAGGTACAGAGTCATCGAAGAAAAAAGAAACGGAAAAAACTTCAAAAAAAGCAGAATAGAGTAAATAACAAAAAGAACGTTGGTGTTTGTCCACATAACGTTCTTTTGTTATTTACTCTATTGCTCTGAATCTGAAGGTTCTTCTTCGAATATTTCGCCTAAACGCGAGAAAACCATATCGTAACCATCGTTTCCATAGTTGAGGGAACGATTCACTCTACTGATCGTAGCTGTTGAGGCACCAGTCTTTTCTGCAATTTCAAGATATGTTTTATGTTGACGAAGCATCTTCGCAACTTCAAATCTTTGAGAAAGGGATAATAGCTCGTTCACGGTACAAACATCTTCGAAGAATGTATAGCATTCTTCTGTATCTTTAAGACTAAGAATTGCTTCAAACAAATAATCGACAGCAGTAGTTCTAATCTTCTTACTCATCCATAACGCTCCTTTTCTAAATTATATCATATTTTACCACGATAAAGTTATAAAGTAAAGAGAAACAGAAATGTTGTTATATATACTATGACTGTAAGTTATATGTTGCTGTGAATGTTTTGTGTGAACATAAAGTTATATTATTTGAATGCAATCCATATACTATTTTTTTGATAAGAATGCTTTTAGTTTCTCAACAGAAGTGTTTATGATAAGCGCATCTGGAAAGTCTACTTCAGCGAGTAATGGGGCGCTAAATGTAGTATTTGCAATATCAGAGATTGTATGAGCATCGCTGTTTAAACAAACAGGAACGTCATATTTTTTGCATAAGGTAAGAATTGTTTTATCATTTTCATATGCATTCTGGCGAAATCCTTTTGGATTTAGAGAGCTGTTATTAATCTCGATAAGAACATGATTTTTCTTTGCAGCAAGTACGAATTGCTCGTAATCAACTGGATAGCGAGAATCATCTGGGTGTCCAATAACATTGATATATGGATTCTCCATGGCTTTAATATATGCGTTTGTATTTTGCTCCATTGTTCCAGGGTCGATACATGGTGTGTGAAGACTTGCAATTGCATAATCAAGACCTTGTAGTGTTTCTTCATCCAAGTCAAGTTCGCCGTTGTAGCCAACAATATTTACTTCAGATCCAAGCATAAGTTCTAAGTCTCCATATTGTCTGTTAACTACTTTTAAGTTATGAAAATAAAACAGATGGCAAGTGCCTGGCATTGCAATCGCATGATCGGAAACTCCTAATAGTTTAAGACCTTTTTCTTTTGCTGCAACAATCATTTCTTGCAACGTATTGTAGGCATGTCCACTAGCAATTGTATGTGTATGAATATCTAATTCGTAGTTCATATGGTTATCCTTTCTGTGGTGGCGAGAGGGTGAATTTTTATTCACCTAAAATTTACATCATTGTTCTAACTGTGATTCATTATATAACAATAGAGAAATAGACGCAAGAGGCTACTATTTAATACTATGGCTTATGAGAGGGCGGTTTTTAATAAAAAAGATAGTGAAATAACATGGAAAATACTATATAATAGAAAGAAGAAGTATAAAATAAGTTCTTTTATTCTGATAATACAGTCTAGGGGGAGTAACGTAAATATGAAACGAAAGATTTATCTATGTATGTTATTACTTATAGTAACCTGTATAATGCCTATGTATATACATGGAAA
>NZ_JAVBNS010000120.1:0-2509 GCF_031551385.1 Anaerosporobacter sp. | reverse complement strand
GATACTCTTCATCAATTGTAAACTCTATACGGATATATTCTCCCTCTTCCGTTTGGAAATACATATATTCCTTGCAATCTGTAGCTACAGGATAGAACCTTTCTCCCACTTTATATTCCGTATCACGCCATAGCTCATCTTCCTGAACAGAAACAAGCAAATTTTGTTTTACTGTAATACATCGTTCTGTGTCATTTTTAATCTGATAATCTGCAACTGCTCTTAGATGTAAATCCGATGTGATTTCATATTCGCATGTTGCATTCCAAGTTCCAAACAAGTACAAATAGTCCTCCAAAACAAAACTTCTTGCCGTCACTGTATCGTATGCAATATGTCCTTTAATTTCTTCTGTTATAATTTCTTTGTTTTCATTAATCTGACACAGATAGGTTTTGCAATAGTCATTGCTCCACGCTGCATCAAATAAAATTCCTGTTAATCCATCTTTATTCTGTATTAAAAATGCATTTTCACAGCCTTCTGCCTCCACAATATCTGTTACCTCTCCATCAATATTTATTGCAATTGTTATATAACAAGCCCTTTCCTCCGCTACAAATATCTCTATGCTTTCTAATATGCCATCGTTGTTCACATCGATCTCATTCTTTTGATTGAAATCTATCTTTTGACAACGATCTTCTTTCTGATTCGTTGTGGTTTGTTGTTGGTCTTTTTGGTCTTTTTGGTCTTCTTTCTGCATCATCTCTTGAGTTTCTTGATTTGTCTCTGTATGGTTTTGTTCGATAATTGCATTTTGCGTGTTATTTACTTTCTTTGTGTTACAAGCTGTGCTTCCAAGAAGTAAGCATAGCGTTATTCCTAATAGTAGAACTTTTTTCATCGCAATCTCCTTTTAGTTTTACTGAAATATATCTGGTATATCTATTCCTATCCCTTCCCTACTTTCTATTTCATTGGTCAAGTAGGTATATTTCTTACTTCCTCTGTTATAATGCTCGATTAGTTTCAATGCAAAGATACGATAGATATCTCCCTCTTCCTCTGCTAACCAAGCATATCCTCCATTCCCAAAACAATCATTCATATTTCGTTCTTCTTGTGGTACATTGGTACATTCAAGATTTATCAGTATTATCTCATCACGGTATAGCTGTATCGCCTGTTCAACAGACTTTACATATGCCACAAATCGTTCCTTATCCTCCTCATATGTAAGTGTTTCATAAAGCAAACTGGCTACATTATAAAATTCACTTCTCCATACACCTGCATAAGAATCTTGAAACCCTCTTCTTGCCGCTTCACAAACTACGCCTCTATGGTTCAACCAAATCATAAATGATATATCAATTGGATTATTATAGGACTCCATTACTTCAAATAGTTTACTCCGTTCTCCACAATAACCAAATTCCGTATAAATCCCTGCGAACCAATCATATTCCTGCGCTTTTTCTTCTGGTGATTGATAACGATGCAACTCGTAATCACCATCATTTACAGGGGTTAAAAATACATTTTCCATTTCCTTGTCGTGATTCTCTTCTTTTTGTTTTTCCTGTTTCTTATCTTCTACTCGATTTATTTCATTTATGCCCTCAAGTATTTGATTTTTATCTTGTAATTCCTTTATTTCTAGTTTATAGGATTTCATCTTTTGATTAAAATATAGACATATTACTCCCAAGCAAATGAGCATACATATAATTGCGATTCCGAACGCAATTATATGTATGCGCTTCTTTTTATTTATCTCAGTCACGTTGTTCAACCTTTCATTTATTCTATAATTTCTATCACCATGCAACTATTCTTTTATTTCAATAAAACCAGCATTCAGCTCTTCAAAGTTCGCAAATGGCAGAGAATCCTCTTCTTCACTTACTTCTACTAATATTTCTTTCTTACTATCCAAACAACAAATTTTGTTATCGACAACAATATATTCTTCTAGCGTCTCTTTGGATACCGTATTTTCATCTTGCATATAGATTGGAGCACTATACATAACCTTTAAAATCGTAGCATAAGTTGTATTGTCATCAAGTTTGTGATATTCATATGTTACATTTCCCATTTCCCCAAACACCATGATACTATAGCGTAGTATTTCACCTTTTTCATCTATGTATTGATTTACCTCATTTCCTTCCGTACTTGGTATATCCATTTCACCCGTATGTATTTCTATACTTGATTCACCTTCTGTATTACCTGTCACTGCGTTTTCATACATTTTGCTGAATTCTTCTAGGCACAAATTGATTTTTTCTCTTATTATAGAATACTCCATTGACTCTGTCTTATCATGTTCATCAATAGGTTCTGCGCTTATGGATTCTTTGTCTCTTTCTTCTGGATTCTCTTCTATTGTATTTGTATTTATATTTTCATTAGCTTTCTTTTTAGTACTGCATCCATTACTCAGCAATACCATGCAGACTAGGATTCCTACTAATATTCTCTTTTTCATCTTCTTTTCCTCACTTATATTCTTCTTATTTGCTTTCGCAATAATACCAGTATTTCTCTAATCGCCATG
>NZ_JAVBNS010000118.1:0-11433 GCF_031551385.1 Anaerosporobacter sp. | reverse complement strand
CTATTGTGTATTTTTCTATTGCATTGCGGTACTGACGTACCATTAGAATCTTGCCATCTTCATCTACAGGAACAATTGCTGCTGCCCCCTTATGATTAATCAAATCCCACTCTACAAGCTTCTTATTTGGCAATTCCATTGTATCTGAATAAAATTCCACAATAGCCCCTTTATGTTTTAATTCGCGTTTTACTCTCTTATATTCTTCCATCGTAATAGCAAGCTCCCTTCTAATTCATAAAATTTATTGCTTCTATCCAGAACGATATCTTTCAATCTACAATTTATCCTTCTATAGTTTAATCCCAAACGGCAGAAAAGTCTATATAATATCATCATTACATTAGTTTGACGATATTACATAGACTTTGTTTTACTCTATCGTAGAATGGATGGTAGTATTCTACAATAGTACAAAATGGGTTTTATGATTATGCTAAATCATTGATGAATTTCTCAATTCTGTCTAATCCTTTTTCGATTTGTTCCAATGAAATTGCATATGATAAACGAATGTGGTCATCAAAGCCGAAATCTGCACATGGAATAACTGCAACATTATAGTCTTGAATTAAGATATCTGCAATTTTACCAACTGTTTCAACTTTTTCTCCTTTGTATGACTTCTCTAATAATTTACTAATGTCGATAAAGCAATAGAATGCACCTGTTGGTTCTACTGTGTAGATTAAAGGCATCTTGCTTAAACGATCATACATATACTCTCTACGTTTATTAAATTCAGTCTTCATAACTTCTACTGTATCTTGAGGTCCTACTAGTGCTTCCACTGTAGCCTTTTGTGCAATCGAGTTAGGATTTGATGTTTGATGACTTTGTACACTTCCCATCAATTTCGCAATTTCAGCCGATGAACCAGTGTAACCGATTCTCCAACCAGTCATTGCATAGCTCTTTGCTACACCGCTACATGTAATTGTTCTCTTGTAGATTTCCTCTCCTAAAGAAGCAATACTTACATGCTCATCTGCACCATAGATTAAGTTTTCGTACATTTCATCTGCTACAACATAGATGTCTTTTTTTACAACAACATCAGCGATTGCTTGTAACTCTTCTTTTGAATAAACCATACCTGTAGGGTTATTTGGTGTATTTAAGATAACAGCTTTTGTCTTTTCCGTACATGCTTCTTCTAATTGCTTTGCTGTTAATTTATAATTTTGTGTTTTATCACATCTTACAATTACAGGTTCACCACCTGCTAATTTAACGATTTCAGGGTAACTTAACCAAAACGGTGCTGGTATAATTACTTCATCTTCTGGATTTAAAATTGCAGTAAAGATATTTGTTAAAGAATGTTTTCCACCATTACTGATAACAATTTGATTTGGTTGGTATTGTAATTTGTTAAAATCTGCGAACTTTGTACAGATTGCTTTCTTTAATTCATCAATACCCGAAGCTGGTGTATATTTTGTAAATCCATCATTAATTGCTTTGATGGCAGCCTTGTTAATATTATCAGGGGTATTAAAATCTGGTTCTCCTGCACCAAATCCTACTACATCAATACCTTGTGCCTTTAGTTCCTTTGCTTTTGCTGTAATTGCTAATGTTGATGAAGGTTTAACAGCTTGCGCCTTCTTTGATAATGTTAAAGCCATATTGTGTACCTACCCTTTCTAAATAAAAACATGAAACACAGCTATTTTTTAGCGATTTCATCTATGTACTATTTCTATATTTATCTTGTTTTCACTATTGTAATATAGAATGACTAATAATGCAAGTTTTTATTTGACAAAATTCTTATTTTTTTAATCCAAATGATGTTTCCCCCTCAAAAAACATCGTTTTTATAATTATTTCATATCCTATTCATAATATTTTTGCAAGTTTAATACCATTATATTGCATATTTACAAAAGAGTTCTTGTATATTTGCAAATTGCTTTAAAAATACTAGTAGGTTTAACCACAACAAAAAAAGATATAGTAGAATGAATTACATATTCTACTATATCTTTAATATACACTATTTTGCGTAATCAATTACTCTTGATTCGCGAATTACATTAACTTTTATTTGTCCTGGATACTCTAGTTCTGACTCTATTTGTTTTGATAAGTCACGAGCAAGCAATACCATATCTGCATCGTTAATTGCTTCAGGAACTACCATTACACGTACTTCCCTACCAGCTTGTATTGCAAAAGACTTATCCACTCCCTTAAAGCTATTCGTAATATCTTCTAATTGTTTTAGTCTGTTAGTATAAGTTTCTAAAGTTTCTCTTCTTGCGCCTGGTCTTGCAGCTGATATTGTATCGGCAGCTTGTACAATACAAGCGATTAATGTTTCTGCCTCAACATCACCATGATGTGATTCTACTGCATTGATTACAATAGGAGATTCTTTGTATTTTCTACATAAATCAACACCTATTTGAATATGTGAACCTTCCATCTCATGGTCAACAGATTTACCAATATCATGCAATAATCCAGCTCTCTTAGCTATCTTAACATCAACACCGATTTCAGCAGCTAATAAACCAGATAAGTGTGCAACTTCAATTGAATGTTTCAAAGCATTCTGTCCATAACTTGTTCTAAACTTCATCTTACCTAAAAGTCTAACTAGTTCTGGGTGAACTCCATGAACACCAACTTCTAATGATGCTGCTTCACCTTCTTCACGAATCATAACTTCAACTTCTTTTTGTGCCTTTTCGACCATTTCTTCAATTCTAGCTGGATGAATACGTCCATCTACAATTAATTTCTCTAAAGCGATTCTTGCTACTTCTCTTCTAATTGGATCAAATCCTGATAGAATTACAGCTTCTGGCGTATCATCAATAATTAAATCAACACCTGTCATAGTTTCTAACGTACGGATATTACGTCCTTCACGTCCTATGATTCTACCTTTCATTTCATCGTTTGGAAGTTGAACTACAGAAATCGTACTTTCAGCTACATGGTCTGCAGCGCATTTTTGGATAGCCGTAACGACATAATCTTTCGCTTTCTTATCAGCTTCCTCTTTAGCCTTGCTTTCAAGTTCTTTTACCAACATTGCTGTTTCATGTTTTACTTCATCTTCAACAGTTTTTAAAAGATAATCTTTTGCTTGTTCGGAGGTCAGTCCAGAAATCTTCTCTAACTCCTGCAATCTTCTGCCGTGAAGTTCTTCAACCTCTGTTCTCGTTTTATCGAGCTCAGCTTCTTTTACAGAAAGTTTGGATTCTTTCTTTTCTAGTGCTTCAGTTTTTCTATCTAAAGTTTCTTCTTTAGTTAGAACACGTTTTTCGTAACGCTGTAAGTCTGCTCTTCGTTCCTTAGTTTCCTTCTCAAGCTCATTCTTAGTTTTTAAAGACTCTTCCTTCGCTTCAAGTAGGGCTTCTCGTTTCTTAGTTTCAGCTGTTTTTAAAGCTTCATCTATGATTTCTCTTGCCTTATCTTCTGCATTGCCTATTTTCTCTTCATAAACTTTCTTTCTATAAGAAATTGCAGCAATCCATACAAGAGGAGCGACGATTACCAAGGTAATAACAATAGCAAGTATTATTTTTACTATTTCTGGCACAGGAGCACCTCCTTATTCAATTTTCATTGTACATTAATACAACACTTAAATTTTATACTTTTTTAGAATGGATGTCAAGTATCCATCTAATGATTTTATGCAAAATGTCTAAATTTCATGAAATTATATCTTCTTTTTCATTTTATTTACGATTATGTATCTTAATTTTTCACCTATAATAAACTATTATAACAACTATAATTACAATTTCTTTCACCATACAATTAAAACACGCTTTATTGAAATACATCTAAACAAACATAAAAAATCTAGTTTTTGTAGAACATATCCTCTACCAAAACTAGATTTCCCTATTAAAACGAAATATATTCTCGTATCTCTCCCGATGAAAAACCTTTTCTTGCAAGATAAGCTCCTACTTTTCGTTTTTCATCAGCGGTAAGTTCTTCTATACGTTCCAAAGAACCAATCTTTTTAATTATTGCACGTACAATAGCACTATCTCCACTATCGTATTCTTCATCAAAAGCAATCTCAATGTATTCCTTGCAGATTCCTTTTTGCTGTAATGTGTATTCTATCTGTCTACGACTCTGAGATTCCTTCTTAAATCTTACATAGTTTCTTGCATAACGTTCGTCATCTATATACTTATACCCTACTACATACTCTAGTGCCTCTTGAATCGCTCTAGGCGGATAATATAACCTTGCAAGCTTATCACACAATCCTTTTTCCGAATAATCCATTGATTTTAACAACTGCATCGCTTTCAGCTTTGCTCTTCTTAAAACAACATCATGATAGATTTGCGCAACTTCTTCTGCTGTAATATCTATCTGTTCTTCTAATTTATATTTTCGAATATCTGTAACATAGAGCATTAACAAAAACTCCTCTTCTACATATATCCGATATCTCTTTTTATCAATCTGTTCTATATTCGTAAGAATCATTCTATTCTTCGTCCATATCTACATCCACGTCTTCTTCTGCCGCTGCTGACTCTTTTACAGCTGGTACTGCTCCGTCTAAATTATACTTCACACGAACCTTTTGTTCTACTTCTGCGAATATATCTGGATTCTCTTTTAGATACAATTTGGCATTTTCTCTACCTTGACCAATCTTTGCATCGTTATAAGCATACCATGCACCACTCTTAATAATAATATTCTCATTCGCTGCTAAATCAAGAACATCCCCTTCTCTTGAAATTCCTTGACCGAACATAATATCAAATTCTGCTTCCTTGAATGGAGGTGCAATCTTATTCTTAACTACTTTAATTCTTGTATGGTTACCTACGATTTCTCCGCCTTGTTTTAACGCTTCTACTCTACGTACGTCCATACGAATTGATGAATAGAACTTCAATGCTCTACCACCCGTTGTTGTTTCTGGGCTACCGAACATAACTCCAACCTTTTCACGTAACTGGTTAATAAAGATAACGATACAGTTTGACTTACTGATTACTGCTGTTAATTTACGAAGTGCCTGTGACATAAGTCTTGCTTGTAAACCGATATGACTATCACCCATATCTCCATCAATTTCTGCTTTTGGTACTAATGCTGCAACAGAATCGACAATTACGATATCTACTGCACCAGAACGAACCATTGTTTCTGTAATTTCCAAAGCTTGTTCACCATTATCTGGTTGAGATATATATAAATTATCAATATCAACTCCGATTTTTTTCGCATAAGCTGGGTCAAGAGCATGTTCTGCGTCGATGAAACCTGCAATACCACCTCTTTTTTGTACTTCAGAAACCATATGTAATGCAACTGTTGTCTTACCACTTGATTCTGGTCCGTATACCTCTATAATTCTTCCTTTTGGTACTCCACCAAGACCTAATGCAATGTCAAGGCTTAATGAACCCGTAGGTACTGTTTCTATGTTCATATGTGCACTTGTATCACCAAGTTTCATAACCGAACCTTTACCGTATTGTTTTTCTATCTGAGCCAATGCAGACTCTAATGCTTTTAATTTATTCTCATCTTTCATTATATTATCTCTCCTTTACACAGCGAACTAATGTTCTTTTCCTATCAATATAGTACCGTATTTTCAAACTTATGTCAACTACAAAATCAACGATTAATATATAATCGCAAACTGATAATACTTTATATTCACTTTTATTAATTAGGGACTACATTTGAATTAATTGATATGAATTAATACGATAGATATTATATATTTAGATTTTAATATAGCTTTAGATTACAAATTCTAGAATTCTTAAATCAGTATATCATACAAACGTTTATATGTAAATATATGTATCTCTTTTATTTGATTTTTTCACATTCGTGGTTATTCTGCGTTATTAGCCCATAGCCATTATTAGCAAAGCAAGCCCCTGTCTTAGACTTTAAAATCTAAAAAAGGGGCTTTTAATAATTTAATAGATACTCTTAGGTTGTACAATCTTAGGATTGTAACCATTATTCTTTAACGCACGAACAATCTTTTCTTTATGATCATGTCCATAAGCTTCCATCGTAATCTCTAATTCAACAGCACTATTACGATTGATGCTTACAAACTGATTATGCTCTAATTTAATAACATTTCCTTGCTCTTTTGCAATTACAGAAGCTACATTCACAAGTTCACCCGGACGATCTGGAAGCTGCACAGTAACTGTGAATACTCTTTCTCTTTGAATTAATCCATGTTGAACAATAGAAGATACTGTAATTACGTCCATATTACCACCGCTTAGTATTGAAACAACTTTTTTATTCTTGCAGTTAAGATGTTTTAATGCTGCAACAGTTAATAAACCAGAGTTTTCAACTACCATTTTATGATTCTCAATCATATCAAGGAATGCTACGATTAACTCTTGATCATCTATTGCGATAATGTCATCTACATTCTTTTGTATGTATGGGAATATATTACTACCTGGTGTTTTAACTGCTGTACCGTCAGCAATTGTTTCAACGTCTGGTAATGTAACGACATGACCTGTCTTTAGCGATTCCTGCATACAGTTTGCACCAGCTGGCTCTACACCTATAATTTTAACGTTTGGATTTAATAATTTTGCTAATGTTGATACACCTGCTGCTAAACCACCACCACCAATTGGCACTAATATAATATCTACCGTTGGTAAATCCTTGAATATCTCCATAGCTATTGAGCCTTGGCCTGTTGCAACAACTTCATCATCAAATGGATGTATGAAGGTAAGTCCTTTTTCTTTTGCTAACTTACATGCATGTTGATAGGCATCATCATATACATTACCATGCAAGATTACTTCTGCACCATAACTCTTTGTACGATTTACTTTAATTAATGGTGTTGTTGTAGGCATTACAATTGTTGCTTTCGCATTATATAATTTAGCTGCGTAAGCAACACCTTGGGCATGATTTCCTGCCGAAGATGTAATTAACCCTTTTTCTCTATCCTCTTTCGATAACGTACTAATCTTGTAGTACGCTCCTCTTACTTTATATGCGCCAGTAAACTGCATGTTTTCTGGTTTCAAATAAACTTTGTTACCAGTCGTATCTGAAAAATAATCACTATAAACAAGTTTAGTTCGAAGTATTACTTTCTTGACCGCTTCGGTTGCTTCTTCAAATTTCTCTAATGTCATCATAAAATGTTGTCTCCTTACTGTTTATATTCAATTAACGGTACTTTTCTATCGCTTTAATTTATCATAGCACGATTTCATCATCTGTCAAGTTTATTCCTGTTCATCAGTGTTTGTAAATAGTGCATTTACGAATTCTTCCGCATTAAATTTTTGCAAATCATCCATCTTCTCACCAATACCAATGTACTTAACTGGAATACCTAGTTCAGCTTGAATTGCAATCGCAATTCCGCCTTTTGCAGTTCCATCTAATTTCGTTAAGATAATACCATTAATATCTGCAACTTCACTAAATTGCTTCGCTTGTGCAAGTGCATTTTGTCCTGTTGTTCCATCAAGTACTACTAATGTTTCCTTATGTGCTTCCGGATATTCACGATCAATAACACGGCTAATCTTACGAAGCTCTTCCATTAAGTTCTTCTTGTTATGGAGACGTCCTGCAGTATCACATAGTAGCACATCTGTATTCCTTGCTTTTGCGGCTGTAACAGCATCATAAATTACTGCAGCTGGATCAGAACCCTCTTGTTGGGATATAATCTCTACACTGGCGCGATTTGCCCATTCTGTAAGCTGCTCAATAGCTGCTGCACGAAATGTATCCGCTGCCGCTACCATAACTTTCTTACCATTATTTTTTAACTGACCAGCCAATTTACCAACGGATGTCGTTTTACCAACACCATTTACACCAATTAGCAAAATAATTGATTTTTGATTTTCGAACTCATATGCTGTTGCATCAACTGACATTTGTTCTTTAATACTGTCAATCAAAAGTTGCTTGCATTCGCCCGGCTCTTTAATTTTTTGTTCTTTTACTTTTTCTTGAAGATTTTCAATAATTGCTGTTGTTGTATTGATACCTAAATCAGCCATAATTAAAATTTCTTCTAATTCCTCATAAAAATCATCATCAATACTTGAAAATCCTTTGAATATGTTGTCAATACCAGATACGATATTGTTTCTTGTCTTTGTAAGACCTGATACTAATCTGCTAAAAAAACCTTTCTTTTCTCCCATATATTACACCTCTACTCTTTCTTATCTTCTAACTCATCTTCAATCAAGCTTACCGATACGAGTGTTGAAACACCCTTTTCTTGCATGGTAACACCATATAGCGTATCTGCGCTCGCCATAGTTCCTCTTCTATGTGTAATAACAATAAACTGCGTATGTGTTGTTAGTTTGTGCAGATATTTTGCATATCTCTTAACATTCGCATCATCAAGAGCAGCCTCAATTTCATCAAGTAAACAAAACGGTGATGGCTTCAAATTCTGAATGGCAAACAATAATGAGATGGCAGTAAGTGCTTTCTCACCACCCGATAGCTGCATCATATTCTGCAATTTCTTTCCTGGTGGTTGTGCAATAATTCGAATTCCCGCCTCAAGGATATCTTCACCTTCCATTAATTCAAGGGTTCCTTTCCCTCCACCAAACAGCTCTTTAAATACTAAATCAAATTGACTACGGATTTCAGCAAACTTCTCATTGAATTGCTTCCTCATCTCCGTATCCAGTTCTTCTATAATCCTTCGAAGCGCCTCCTCTGCCTCAATTAAATCATCATGCTGCGTTCTTAGCAATTCATAACGTTCTATCAGATTCTTATAATCTTCAATCGCGTTAACATTAACATCCCCAAGTGACTTAATTTGTTGCTTTAATCCTTGAATCATACGCTTCATTTGCGGAATATCATCATATAATTCACTCTTCTTCTCAAGCGCTAAACTATATGTTAATTCATACTCCTGCCACATATAATTTACTTGTATGTCTAACTGTTCTAACAATTTTTCTCTTTGTCCCGCTAAACGGAAGTTTTCCTTATCCAACTCATTTACCATATTAGACAATTCCTCTCTCTTTGTAAGGAATGCTTTATGGTCTCTTGACAACATTTCTTTCTTCGCAGTCATTTCTTCCAAATCTTTTGATAAAGAACTAATTAATTTATCATCATTTTCAAGCTGATTCTTTGTGTTATTCGTTAATTCAACTCTCGAATCCATATGTTGTTTCGACTCAGATAATTTTAGTTGAATATCCAGTAATTCATCTCCAAACTTATCAATCTCCGACTTAACACGCCCCATATTCTCAGTAGTATATTGTCTTTGTTGCTCAAGCGATGAATAATCTAATTTCAAAGAAGCCACTTTATCATTACAAGCTTTTTCTAATGCTTTCTTCTCTTCTAGCTGTTTCGTATACTCAGCTATCATAATTTCCGCTTCTTTACTCTTTGCTTGATTTTCTTCTTGAATTACTTTCAGCTTATCTACCGCATTCTTTGATTCTAATGCCTGACTATCAATCTCTGTACTTTCCTTCTTGATTTCATCATAAAGAGTACGAAGCTCTTGTCTCTTAGCTTCAATCTGTTGCAGCTGCATCTTAACCGTATTTTGCGAAAGCGATAATTCTTGCAGATTCGCTTTATTTGTTTCAAATGCATTACGGCTATTTTCTCTATCTTTTTTGTAGCCCTCAACCAACGCAATGTTCTCTTGCATCTGCTTTGATATATCCGCTACTTTTATCTCTATCTCTTCTATTTCTCTACGTCTGCTTAACAGATTACTGTTATTCTTATAAGAACCACCAGACATCGAACCGCCAGGACTAAGAAGATCTCCTTCCACAGTAACAATGCGAAGGGAATACTTATATTTCTTTGATAGGGCAATTGCATTATCTATCGTATCAACTACAACAATTCTTCCTAATAAGTATTCTACAAGCCCATCATATTTACTATCATGTTCAACAAGAGAATTTGCCAAGCCAATAACGCCTTGCTCTTTCAACACATTGTTATCCTTAAATCCACCTCTACTACTTACTGACGTGAGTGGTAAAAATGTTGCCCTACCGAATTTATTCTTCTTCAAGTATTCAATCATACTCTTTGCTGTAGCTTCGTTATCGGTTACAATGTTTTGAATACTACCACCAAGTGCAATTTCTACTGCTGTTTCATATTCTTTTTTAACCTTGATTATATCTGCAACAACACCTTCGATTCCCGACGTTGTTTGCTTTAACTCCATAATCTTACGGATACTATTACCGTATCCCTCATAGCGTTCCGTCATGTTCTTCAAAGAATCCATACGTGACTTCTCTTGGTGATATTTCTGTTGAAGATTACGATATATGCCTTCTTTCTCTTTTATACTATTCTGTAACGTTACAAGTTTATTCTGCGTATCTGCATTTTGTTCTTGAATACCTTGTATCTTTGCTGTAATATCTTGTATCGATTTTTGCTTCTCATCCCATTCTACCTGTAAGAGAGATTCATTGCTTTTACTCTTTAATAAACGTTGATTCAACATAGCCTTTTGAATACCGCTTTGCTCAAGCATTGTCTCATACTTTTGAATCTCCGCTTTTTGATTTGCACTCTCATTCATGTAATGATATACTTTGGAATTATATTCTTCAATCGATTCTGTTATTGATGTAATATCCGTCAAAACAGCCTCTAATTCTGAATTTGTTTCACTTTGAACACCACCAAAAGAATTGATTTTTTCATCTAATTGATTTCTCTGCTCACCATATTCATTTAATTGAGATTGCTTTTCTTCTAATTCTTTATTAATAGAATCCATACGCTCTTGATAATGTTTTCTATTTTGCTCAGAAGCCGTTATCTGCTCTTTATATACCTTGATATCGCCTTCTAATTTCTCCTTATGTAAACGATAGTTATTCAAATCCATCTTCTTTTCTTCTAAAGAGGAATCGAATTCTTCAATTTGCGTCTCTAGCTTCTCATACTCTTCCTTTGTTTGGTCAAATGCATTCTTATAAGAATTCAAATCACCTGTTGCGATTTGCAACTTCTCGTCCACATTTTTTTGTTCATCTAAAATCCTCTCATATTCAACTAAGAACATATTTACATCTAATGTTTTTAATTCTTCACGATATTTTAGGTACTCTTTTGCAACTCCTGCCTGTTTCTCTAATGGCTCTACCTGTTTCTCAAGCTCCGCGAGAATATCATTAATACGGCACAGATTCTGTTTTTCTTCTTCCAGATTCTTCTCTGCCGTCGCTTTTCTCTTCTTAAATTTAACAATACCCGCTGCTTCATCAAACAGCTCTCTTCTCTCTTCAGGTTTTCCACTTAATATCTTGTCAATTTGCCCTTGACCGATAATAGAATACCCTTCTTTACCAATACCTGTATCCAAAAACAGCTCTTGTACATCCTTCAGACGACAGTTTGTACCATTAATCA